>JBKBSR010000343.1:0-3248 GCA_046291055.1 Roseococcus sp. | reverse complement strand
GGCGGCGGGCTCGCGCGGCGCGGCCTCGCGCGGCGGGGCCTGGAAGAGGCGCTCGGGCAGCATGGCGCGCGTCACCAGCGGCCCGTCGTGCAGCACCACCACGTTGCGGATAACGTTCTGGAGCTGGCGGACATTGCCGGGCCATGGGTCGCGCGCGATGGCGGCCGCGGCTTCCTCGTCGAAGTCGCGGAAGGATTTCCCTTCCTCGCGGCTGAACAGGTCGAGGAAATGGCGCGCGAGCAGCAGCACGTCCTCGCCGCGCTCGCGCAGCGGCGGCATCTCGATGGGCACCACGTAGAGGCGGTAGAACAGGTCCTCGCGGAAGCGGCCGGCCTCCACCTCGGCGCGGATGTCGCGGTTGGTGGCGGCGATGATGCGCACGTCCACCTTCTCGGCCCGCGTGCCGCCGACGGGCGTGAAGGTGCCGAGCTGGAGGAAGCGCAGCAGCTTCACCTGCATGTCCATCGGCATCTCGCCGATCTCGTCCAGGAACAGCGTGCCGCCATCGGCCTGCTTCGCCGCGCCGGCGCGGTTCTCGGTGGCGCCGGTGAAGGCGCCCTTCACATGGCCGAAGATCTCGCTCTCCAGCAGGTCCTTCGGGATGGCGGCGCAGTTCAGCGCCACGAAGGGCCCGCGCGCGCGCGCGCTCGCGCGGTGGATGGCGTCCGCCGCCAGCTCCTTGCCGGTGCCGCTCTCGCCCGTGATGAAGACGCTGGCCTTGGAGGCGGCGACGCTCTCGATCGTGCGATAGACCGCCTGCATGGCGGGCGAGGCGCCGACGAAGCCGAAGAAGCTGCCGCGGCCGAGCTGCGCCCGCGCCTCCTCCAGCTCGGCGCGCAGGCGGCGCGTCTCCAGCGCGTTGTCGAGCGTCACCTGCAGCCGCGCGCGGGTGTAGGGCTTGGCGATGAAGTCGAAGGCGCCGCCGCGCATCGCCTCGACCGCCGTGTTGAGCGAGGCATTGACGGTGATCACGATCAGCACCGCGCCGTGGCCCGCCGCGCGCAGGGCGCGCATCAGCTCGAAGCCCGTCCCGTCGGGGAGCTGGAGGTCTATCAGCACCGCGTCGCAGGGCCATTCGGCGGCGATGCGCAACGCCTCGGCCACGGTGGCGGCGTGGCGGCATTCGTGCCCGAAGGCGGAGAGGTGGGCCTTGGCGATCTCCGCCTCGGTCGGCGTGTCCTCGACGAGGAGAACCCGCGCGCGCATCAGCCGAGCATCTGCTTCAGCGCCGCGATGGCCGCCTGCGCCTCGCGCATCAGGCGCGGCAGGAGGATGTTGGGCGGCTCGGGCTGGGCGGGGTCCATGGCGAGACGCGCCTCGCGCTCCAGCGCCGTCGCCCCCACGGCCGAGGCGGCCCCCGCGATGCTGTGCGCCGCGCGCTGATAGGCCGCCGAATCGCCGGCGCGGGCGGCGGCCAGCAGTTCCTGCGCCAGGCGTCCGACATCGCGCTCGAAGGTCTGCACCACGCTGCGCAGCACCGAGGGGGCGAGGTCGTCGCGCAACTGCCGGGAGATCTGGGGGTCGAGGCTGCTCATCGGCGCAAGGGTTCCCACCGCCCCCGCGCCGCGTCAATCGCCGCGCCGCTTGACCCGGCGACGGGGCGGGACTAACGGGGCCCACCCTCGTGATTTGTCCGGCCAGCTTGCGGCGAGGTCCCGTCAGTCGGGCCGTTCCTGCTCCATCGCCGATGGAGGGAGGGGCGGAAAACAAGCGCGCTAAACGGCTGAGGGCGCCCGCGCCGCCGCGACTCGGCGACGGGCCGCCGCACCCGGGCCAGGGTGCCGGACGCCCGTGCGTTTCGAGGTGTTCACATGTCCCAGACCCGCCGCCTCCGCCCCGCCACGCAGCTCGTGCGCGGGGGGCTGAACCGCACCCCCTTCGGCGAGACCGCCGAGGCGCTCTTCCTGACCTCCGGCTTCGTCTACGACAGCGCCGAGCAGGCCGAGGCGACCTTCAAGAACGAGATCGCGCACTATCAGTACAGCCGCTTCGGCAACCCCACCCTCACCATGCTGGAGGAGCGGCTGGCCGCGCTGGAGGGCGCGGAGGCCTGCCGGCTGATGGCGACCGGCATGGCCGCCGTCCATGCCGCGCTGCTCTCCCATCTCAAGGCCGGGGACCGGCTGGTGGCCAGCCGCGCCCTGTTCGGCTCCTGCCACTGGATCGTCTCCACCCTGCTGCCGCGCTACGGCATCGAGAGCGTCTTCGTGGACGGCGCGGACCTCGCGCAGTGGGAGGCGGCGCTGGCGCGCCCCACGACGATGGTGCTGCTGGAGAGCCCCTCCAACCCGATGCTCGAGCTGGTGGACGTGGAGGCGGTGTGCCGCCTGGCGAAGCGGGCGGGCGCGCTGGTGGTGGTGGACAATGTCTTCGCCACGCCGCTGCTGCAGCGGCCGCTGGAGCAGGGGGCCGATGTCGTCGTCTATTCCTGCACCAAGCACATGGACGGGCAGGGCCGCGTGCTGGGCGGGGCGGTGCTCGGCCGGCAGAAATGGGTGGACGAGGTGCTGCAGCCCTTCATCCGCAACACCGGCCCCGCCATGTCGCCCTTCAACGCCTGGGTGATCCTGAAGGGGCTGGAGACGCTCAAGCTGCGGGTGGACCAGATGTGCCGCAACGCCGCCGCCATCGCGGATTTCCTGGCCGAGCGGCCGGAGGTGGCGCGCGTGCTCTACCCCTTCCGCCCGGACCACCCGCAGCAGGCGCTGGCGCTGCGGCAGATGGCGGCGGGCGGCACGCTGGTCACCTTCGAGATCAGAGGCGGGAAGCAGGCCTGCTTCGCCTTCATGAACGCGCTGCGGCTGGTGGACATCTCCAACAACCTGGGCGACTCCAAGTCGCTCGCGACCCATCCGGCGACGACCACGCACATGCGCATCGGCGCGGAGGAGCGCGCGAAGCTCGGCATCACGGATGGCACGGTGCGCCTGTCGGTCGGGCTTGAGGATGTGGCGGACCTGATCGAGGATCTGGCGCAGGCGCTGGAGGCCATCCCCGCGGGCGCGGCGCGCGCGGCGGAATAGTGGCGCGCGGCGCGGGGCTGTGGTGATCTCCGCGCCATGAGCCTCGAGACCTGGATCGCCTTCCTGATCGCCTCCGCCGCGATGCTCGCCATCCCGGGGCCGACCATCCTGCTCGTCATCGGCCAGTCGCTCGGCGCCGGGCGGGGCCGGGCGCTGCCGCTGGTGGCGGGCGTGGCCCTGGGCGACCTCACGGCGATGACGCTCTCGCTGGCCGGGCGGCTCTCC
>JBKBSR010000342.1:0-3257 GCA_046291055.1 Roseococcus sp. | reverse complement strand
CGAGGGGCGGGAGTTCACGCCGCGCGAGGCGCTGCTGGGCGCCATCGGCATCCTTCCCGGCGAGGCACTGCTCGACTTCGACCCGCATGCGGCGCGCGCGCGGCTGGAGGAGATCGCCTGGGTGGAGCGCGCCCATGTGGAACGTCGGCTGGACGGCACGATCCTGGTGCGGATCGAGGAGCGCAAGGCCTTCGCCATCTGGCAGCGCGAGGGGCGCTTCGCGGTGATCGACCGCCAGGGCCGGGTGATGGCCACCGATCGGCTGGAGGCCTTCGGCCCGCTGCCGCTCGTGGTCGGCGCCGGGGCGGAGCGCGAGGCCGCGCCGATGATCGACCTGCTGCGCAGCGCGCCCGAGATCGCCGACCGCGTGCAGGCGCTGGTGCGCGTCTCCGAACGGCGCTGGAACCTGCGCCTGCACAACGGCGCCGATGTCCTGCTGCCGGAAGGCCAGGAGGAGGCCGCGATCATCCGCCTGGCCGAACTCCAGGCGCGCGAGCGGCTGCTCGACCGCCCGCTCGCCGCCGTGGACATGCGCCTGCCGGACCGGCTGGTGCTGCGCCTGCCCGCCCCCGCCGCGCCCGCGACGCCGCCGAGGAGCACGCGAGGATGAACGAGATCGCCCGCCTTCAGGCGACCCTGCCCGACCTGCCCGGCCGCCGCCTCGCGCTCGGCCGCGCCCGGCCGGGGGTCTTCGGCGTGCTCGACATCGGCTCGAACAAGATCATCTGCGTGATCGCGCGCATCGAGAGCGACGGTGCGCCGCGCGCGCTGGGCTTCGGCTGGCAGAAGGCGCGCGGCGTGAAGGCCGGCTCGGTGGTGGACATGGAGGAGGCCGAGGGCGCGATCCGCGCTGCGGTGGCCCAGGCCGAGCAGATGGCGGACACGCTGCTCAAGGGCGTGATCGTGAACCTCGCCTGCGGCCAGCCGCAGAGCCGCAGCCACCACATCGAGTGGCCGATCGGCGGCCGCGCGGTCACGGAGGCCGATCTGCGCTCCATCCTGCACGAGGGCGTGCGCCGCACCCAGGGCGAGGGGCGCGAGGTGGTGCACAGCTTCCCCGCCGGCTTCACCGTGGACGAGACGGGCGGCGTCGAGGATCCGCGCCAGATGGTGTGCGAGCGGCTGCGCGCGCGGCTGCACGTGGTGGACGCGGCGAGCCACGCGCTGTTCAATCTCGGCCAGACCCTGCACCGCTGCGAGCTGGAGGCGGAGGAGATGATCTCCTCGCCCTTCGCCGCGGGCCTCGCCACCCTGGTGGACGACGAGCGAGAGCTCGGCGCCGTCTGCGTGGACATGGGCGCGGGCACGACCAGCCTCGCCTGCTTCGCCGAGGGCAAGCTGCTGCACACCGCGCAGCTTCCGGTGGGCGGCTGGCAGGTGACGAACGACCTCGCGCGCGTGCTCTCGACCCCGATCGGGCATGCCGAGCGGCTCAAGACCATGCACGGCAGCGTGCTGCTGGGCGGCGAGGACCGCGGCGAGATGCTGCCCATCCCGCTTGTGGGCGAGGAGGAGGACCAGATCGCCCGCGTCCCGCGCGAGATGATCGTCAAGATCATCCGCCCGCGGCTGGAGGAGACCTTCGAGCTGCTGCGCGACCGGCTGGAGGCCTCCGGCCTGCCGCTCGAGCTGCGCCGGCGCGTGGTGCTGACCGGCGGGGCCGCGCAGCTTATCGGCGCGCGGGAGCTGGCCGGGATCGTGCTCGGGCGGGAGGTGACGGTGCGGCTGGGCCGCCCGCGCCAGGTGCGCGGCCTGCCCGAGACGGCCCAGGGGCCGGCCTTCTCGGGCGCGATCGGGCTGCTCGCCTGGGCGGCCGGCGAGGGTCGCCCGCTGCTCGACATCGCCCCCGGCCCGCCCCCTTCCGGCGGCTGGCTCAGGCGGGTCGCCAACTGGATGCGGGAGCGGCTGTGACCCCCGCGCGCCCGCGCAAGCTGTGGATTACGGGGATGACGGGGACAACTCGCGCGCGAGGGGCAGACGCGACTCGCCCGCCGCGCCTAGTCTGGGCGGAAGGAGAGACGAGGCCATGACGCTGAATCTGACGCTGCCGGTGTCGCAGCACACCGACTTCTCGCCGCGCATCGCCGTCATCGGCGTCGGCGGCGGCGGAACCAACGCGGTCAACAACATGATCGCGCTCGGCCTCGAGGGCGTGGAGTTCATCGTCGCCAACACCGACGCGCAATCCCTCGTCACCAGCCGCGCCGAGCGGCGCGTGCAGCTCGGGCCCCATCTGACGCAGGGGCTCGGCGCGGGCGCCAAGCCCGAGATCGGCCGCGCCGCGGCCGAGGAGGCGATGGACGAGCTGGCCCGCCACCTCGACGGCTGCCACATGGTCTTCGTCACCGCCGGCATGGGCGGCGGCACGGGCACGGGCGCGGCGCCGGTGATCGCGCGCATGGCGCGCGAGCGCGGCATCCTCACCGTCGGCGTCGTCACCCGCCCCTTCGACTTCGAGGGGCCGAAGCGCCGGCGCGCCGCCGACCAGGGCATCGAGGAGCTGCAGGGCTTCGTGGACACGCTGATCGTCGTGCCCAACCAGAACCTCTTCAAGCTGGCCAATGACCGGACGACCTTCCAGGAGGCGTTCCGCATGGCCGACAACGTGCTCTACACCGGCGTGCGCGGCGTGACCGACCTGATGGTCAACCCCGGCGTGGTCAACCTCGACTTCGCCGACATCCGCACCGTGATGGCCGAGATGGGCAAGGCCATGATGGGCTCGGGCGAGGCGGAAGGCGAGGACCGGGCGATGCGCGCCGCCGAGGCCGCGATCAGCAACCCGCTGCTGGAGGACACCTCGATGCGCGGGGCGCGCGGGGTGCTGATCAACATCACCGGCGGCCACGACATGACGCTGTTCGAGGTGGACGAGGCCGCGAACCGCATCCGCCGCGAGGTGGGCGAGCACGAGACGGAGGTGAACATCATCTTCGGCTCCTCCATCGACGAGACGATGAACGGGCGCATCCGCGTCTCGGTGGTGGCCACCGGCATCGACGTGGCGGCCGCCGCCGCGCCGCAGGCCCAGCCGCGCCTCGCCGTGGTGGGGGGGCAGCGCCCGGCCGCCGGGCCGCTGGGCGCGCCGCGCCCCGTCGGCGCCTTCGGCGCGCCCCAGGCGCCGCCCGCCGCGGCGCGCCGGCCGATCCATGCCGGCGGGGCCGGGCTGCTGCGCCAGGCGGTGGCCCCGGCCGCCGCGCCACCGGTCGCGCAGCAGACCCCGATCGCCGAGGAGCCCCTGCCCCAGCCGGAGCCGG
>JBKBSR010000341.1:0-3262 GCA_046291055.1 Roseococcus sp. | reverse complement strand
GGCGGCGGCGCGGGCGTCTGCGCCCCGGCGGCGAGGGGGGCGAGAGGAACGAGCAGCGCGCCCTTCAGCAGGTGGCGGCGGTCCAGCATCCCGTCCATGGCGGCGCCTCCTCAGCTGTTCGCGGCGGCGTGGTGGATGGCGGCGCGGATGCGCTGGTAGGTGCCGCAGCGGCAGATGTGCCCCTCCAGCGCCTCGTCGATCTGCGCGTCCGTCGGGCGCGGCGTCTCGCGCAGCAGGGCGGCCGCGGCCATGATCTGCCCGGACTGGCAGTAGCCGCATTGCGGCACCTGATGCGCGATCCAGGCGAGCTGCAGCGGATGCCGCCCCTCGGGGTGCAACCCCTCGATGGTGGTGACGCGCTTGCCCGCCACCTCGGCCAGGGTGAGCTGGCAGGCGCGCGCGGGCTGGCCCTCCACATGCACGGTGCAGGCGCCGCACTGCGCGATGCCGCAGCCATACTTGGTGCCGGTGAGGTTCAGGAGGTCGCGCAGCGCCCAGAGCAGCGGCATGTCCTGCGGCGCGTCCAGGCGCTGCGCCTGGCCGTTCACGGTCAGCTCGATCATCCGTCTCCCTCCCTGGCGCGCTCTCGTGGCGGCCCCTGTCTCCCGCGCAAGCTATGGGCAGGGCGGGGACGCGGCGCAAGGGGATCGTTCCGCCCCCCTTGCGCGGCGCGCTGCCCGGCCGGATGTAGGAGCGGGAAAACATCCGGGAGACGTCCTCGCCATGCTGCGCCGCCGCCATGCCCTCGCCGCGCCCGCCCTGCTGCTTGCCCTGCCGGCGCGCGCGCAACCCGCCTGGCCGCAGCGCCCGGTGCGCATCGTGGTGCCCTTCGGCCTCGGCGGCTCGGCCGATGTGGCGGCGCGTTTCCTGGCCGAGCCGCTGGCCGCCACCCTCGGCCAGCCCTTCGTGGTGGAGAACCGCCCCGGCGCCGGCGCCACCATCGGCACCGACCAGGTGGCGAAATCCCCCCCCGACGGCCACACCCTGCTGCTGATGAGCAACACCCACACGGCCAACGAGACGCTGCTGCCCAGCCGCCCCTATGTGCTGATGCGCGACCTCGCGCCCGTCGCCGCCATCAACATCGCGCACCACGCGCTGGTGGTGCATCCCTCGCTCGCCGCGCGCAGCGTGCCCGAGCTGGTGGCGCTGCTGCGCGCGAACCCGGGGCGTTTCGACTACGCCTCCAGCGGCCCCGGCACGCCCTATCACATCGCGGGCGAGGTGTTCCGCGCCATGGCCGGGGTGGAGGTGACGCATGTGCCCTTCCGCGGCTCCAACGAGGCGCGCACGGCGGTGATCTCGGGCCAGGTGCCCATCATGTTCGACGCCATCCCCACCATGCGCGAGCAGATCGCGGCGGGGCGGGTGCGCGGCCTCGCCACCACCGGCCCCGAGCGCAGCCCCCTGCTGCCCGAGCTGCCCACGGTGGCCGAGGCGCTGCCGGGCTACGAGGCCTCGATCTGGCTCGGCCTCATGGCGCCCGCCGGCACGCCGCGGCCGGTGGTGGAGCGGCTGAACGCCGAGATCAACCGCATCCTCGAGCTGCCCGCGACGCGCGAGCGCCAGCTCGCCGCCGGCGCGCAGGTGATGCCCATGACGGTGGACGCCTTCGACGCCTTCCTGCGCCGCGACATCGAGCGCCAGGCCGAGTGGATCCGCATGGCCCGCATCACGGCCGGATGATCCGCTGCACGCTGAACGGCGCGGCCGCCGCGCTGCCCGCGGGGATGACGCTGCTGCAGGCGCTGCGCGGCCAGGGGCTGAACACGCCGCGCTTGGGCTGCGGCGAGGAGGGCTGCGGCGCCTGCCATGTGCTGCTGGAGGGGCGCAGCACCCCCTCCTGCGCCCTGCCAGTGGAGGCGGCCGAGGGGCGGAGGGTCGTGACGCTCGAGGGCCTGGGCGGGCGCGACGCGCCGCACCCGCTGCAGCGCGCCTTCCTCGCCGAGCAGGCGGGGCAGTGCGGCTTCTGCCTCTCGGGCATCCTGATCACCGCCGCGGCGCTGCTCGGCGAGAACCCGGACCCCGACGAGGCGACGCTGCGCGCCGCGCTCGATCCGCACCTCTGCCGCTGCGGCAGCCACAACCGCATCCTGCGCGCCATCCGCCGCGCGGCGGCGGAGATGCGCGCGTGAACCTCGCCTTCCACCCCGGGCCGGAGGAGGAGGGCAAGCCCCGCCTGCCCGGCAGCCTGCAGCGCAACCGCCGCCTCGACCAGTGGCTCGCCTTCCACGCGGACGGGACGGTGACCATCCGCCCCGGCAAGGTGGAGCTGGGCCAGGGCATCCTCACCGCGCTCGCGCAGATCGCGGCGGAGGAGCTGGACCTGCCGCTCGCCGCCATCCGCATCGCGCCGACCGTGACGGGCGAGAGCCCGAACGAGGCCGTCACCTCGGGCAGCCTCTCGGTGCAGGAGGGCGGCATGGCGCTGCGCCACGCCTGCGCCGAGGCGCGCGCGCGCTTCCTCTCCGTCGCGGCGCAGGCGAGCGGCGTGCCGCTGGCGGCGATCCGGGTGGAGGCGGGGCGCTTTCTCGGCCCCGCGGGCGAGATCGGCTCCTACGCCGCGCTCGCCGGGCGCGGGCTGCTGGAGGGGGAGGCGGGGCCCGCGGCGCGGCCCAAGCCGCCCGAGGCGCGCCGGGTGGCGGGGCGGAGCGCGCCGCGCCTCGACCTGCCCGCCAAGATTTTCGGCGAGGCGCGCTTCCTGCACGATCTGCGCCTGCCGGGCATGCTGCACGCGCGCATGATCCGTCCCCCGCGCCCGGGCGCGCGGCTCCTCGAGGCCCCGGAGCACCCGGCGCTGCTGCGCGAGGGGAGCTTCCTCGCGGTGATCGCGGAGACCGAGGCGCAGGCCGAGCGCCTCGCGCCGCACCTCGCCGCCGCCTGCCGCTGGGAGGGCGGCGCGGCGCTGCCCGAGGATCTCGACGCCTGGCTCGACGCCGCCCCGGGCGAGGAGAGCCTCGTCGCCGCCCATGGCGCGCCGCCCGAGGGCGGGCGCAGGGTGAGCCGCCTGTTCCGCCGCCCCTTTCTCGCCCACGCCTCGGTCGGCGCCTGCTGCGCCGTGGCGCTGTGGGAGGGGGGCGTGATGCGCGTCTGGAGCCACGCGCAGGGCCCCTACAACCTGCGCGCTGATCTGGCGAAGGTGCTGGGCCTGCCGGAGGCGGCGGTGGTGGTGGAGCACCGCGAGGGCGCGGGCTGCTACGGCCACAACGGCGCGGACGACGTGGCGCTGGACGCGGCGCTGGCGGCCCGCGCCCGGCAGGGC
>JBKBSR010000340.1:0-3264 GCA_046291055.1 Roseococcus sp. | reverse complement strand
GAGGGGATGGTGGCGCTGCTCTCCGGCGCCGCGCTGGCCGCGCGCGGCAAGGTGCCGCCCGATCATCCCTGGTTCGGCAACCCCGGCTTCCGCCTGCGCCATGACCCGGCCGAGGCGCGGCGGCTGATGGCAGAGGCGGGCTACAGCGCCACGCGCCGCTGCGCCATCAACTGCATCATGCCCGTCTCCGGCGGCGGGCAGATGGTGCCGCAGCCGATGAACGAGGCGATGCAGGCCGGGCTGCGCGAGGCCTTCTTCGACGTGACCTTCCAGCCGGTGGATTTCGCCACCTCCATCAACATGCTGCGCGCCGGCGCGCGCGACCCCTCCTCGCGCGGGGGGCATGCGCTCAACATCGCCATCCCCTCCATGGAGCCGAACACGGGCTGGTACATCTACGACGGCGAACTGGCGCCGCCGCGCGGCATCAACTGGGGCCATTACAACTCGCCCGCCGTCAACGCGCAGCTTCGCGTCGTGCGCAACGCCTTCGACCAGGCGGAGCAGGACCGCGCCATGGCGCGCCTGCACGAAATCCTGGTGGAGGAGGCGGCGCTGCTGATGGTGGTGCATGACCTCAACCCGCGCGCGCTCAGCCCGCGCCTGCGCGGCTTCGTGCAGGCGCGCAACTGGTTCCAGGACTACACGCAGATCAGCCTCGGCTGAAGGCCGAGGCTGATCTGCCTCGTTCCTGCCCTCAAGCGCCGGGCGCGCGCTCCGCGCGCTTGGCTGCGCCGCGCCGCGGCTGCGCCAGGCGCGAAGCCGGCCCGGGCGGCGCCGGCCGCCTTGCGGCCGGATGGACTTATGGCGCGGCCCCCGGCAGCCGGATGCCCGGGGCGGAGGCCCGAGCGCCACGCCGCAACCGCCCATCCGACGGGCAGCCCCCGGATGACTTGCACGTCACGTAGGCGAAATGCTTCCGATGCCGCATGGTCGCCCCCGCCGCCCCCCTCCATCCCAGTGGCCGGCGGCGGCATAGCGCGCCGCATCCAGGGAGGCCCCTCGATGCTCGACCTACGCCGGCGCGCGCTGCTCGCCACCCCCGCCCTCGTCGCCGCCCTCGGCCCCAGCGAGGCCGAGGCCCAGGCCGCCCAGCCGCTGCGCATCGGCATGTCGCTGACCGACATCCCGCGCCTCTGGGGCGGGCCCGAGGCCGGCTTCGAGGGGCTGCGCTTCGGCGGCTACTTCCTCTACGACGCGCTGGTGCTGTGGGATCTCTCCCGCGCCGACCGGCCCTCCGGCCTCACCCCCGGCCTCGCCACGCAATGGCGCGTGGACGAGGCCGACCGCCGCCGCTGGATCTTCACGCTGCGGCAGGGCGTGCGCTTCCATGACGGGACGCCCTTCGACGCCGACGCGGCGATCTGGAACTTCGACAGCGTGTTCAACACCCGCGCGCCGCAGTTCGACGGCATGCGTTCCGGGCTGATCCGCAACCGGCTCTCCTCGCTGGCCGCCTACGAGAAGCTGGACGACCACACCCTCGCGCTCACCACCCATGAGCCGGACGGGATGTTCCCCTACCAGTGCACCTTCCTGTTCTTCGTCTCGCCCACGCGCTGGCGCGAGCTGGGCGGGGAGTGGACGCGCTTCCTCACCAACCCGGCCGGCACCGGGCCCTACCGCTTCGCCTCGCTGGCGCCGCGCCAGCGCGCGGAGCTGGAGCCCAACCGCGACTACTGGGACGAGCGGCGCATCCCCCGCGCGCCGCGCACCGTGCTGCTGCCGGTGCCGGACGCGCCCGCCCGCGTGGCCGCGCTGCGCGCCAACCAGCTCGACGTGGCCGAGACGCTGCCGCCCGACGCCATCCCCTCGCTGCGCGCGGCGCGCATCCGCGTGGAGCAGAACCCCTACCCGCATGTCTGGGCCTGGCGGCTGAACGTGGATCAGGGCTCGCCGCTCGCGGACCTGCGCGTGCGGCAGGCGATGAACCTCGCGGTGGACCGCGAGGGGATGGTGGCGCTGCTGGCCGGTTCGGCAGCGCCGGCGCGGGGCAAGGTGATGCCGGGCGATCCGTGGTGGGGCGCGCCCAGCTTCAACATCCGCTTCGACCGGGCGGAGGCGCGGCGGCTGATGCAGGCCGCGGGCTACGGGCCGAACCGGCGCCTGCCGCTCAGCGTCATCATGGCCACCTCGGGCGGCGGGCAGATGGTGCCGCAGCCGATGAACGAGGCCATCCAGGCCGATCTGCGCGAGATCTGGATCGACGTGACCTTCCAGATCGTCGATTTCGTGACCATCCTGAACCTGATGCGCGCCGGTGCGCGCGATCCCGCGGCGCGCGGGGCGCACGCGATCAACATCGCCATCCCCTCCATCGAGCCGACGACGGGCTGGATCATCTACGACAGCCAGCTCGTGAACCCGCGCGGGGTGAACTGGGGCTACTACAACTCGCCGGCTGTGGACGCCGCGCTGGCGGAGGTGCGCCGCAGCTTCGACCCCGCAGCGCAGGACGCCGCGATGGGCCGGCTGCACAGCGTGCTGGTGGACGAGGCCGCCGCGCTCTTCGTGGTGCACGACCTGAACCCGCGCGGGCTCTCGGCGCGCACGCGCGGCTTCGTGCAGGCGCGCAACTGGTTCCAGGACTACACGCAGATCAGCCTGGGCTGACGGGGAGGCGGCGGCGCCGCCCCGCGCGAGCGGCGCTTGCCCCGCCCGCCTCAGCCCGAGCGCGTCGCCACCAGCCGCCAGGCCGGGTCGGTGCTGGTCACGTCCCGCTGGAAGGTCCAGATGTCCGTGACTTCGGTGATGGCGTCGGACCCGGCGATGATCTCGCCGCCGCGCCCGGTGGTCATGTTGACCTGGTCGGAGACGAAGCGCACGGTGATCTCGGCCACGGTGCCGCGCAGATCGGCGGCCTCGATCGCCATCTCGTGCATGGAGCGGATTTCCGTGCGCTGCGTCTCGCCCGCCTGCTCGCGCTGGGCGATGGCCTGCTCGAAGCCCGCATAGGTGTCGTCGGAAAGCAGGGCGCGCAGCGTCTGCCGGTCGCCCTGGGCGAAGGCCGTGACGATCATGCGGAAGGCCGCCTCGGCGCCATCCAGGAAGCCGTTGGGGTCGAAGCCGCGATCGGCGCCGCTGATGCGGCCCAGCGCCTGCCCCACGGGGCTGCGGAAATCGGGGATGATGCGGCGCGCGCCGCCGCGACGGGCGGGCAGGATTTCCTCGCGCACGCCCTCGGCGCGCGCGGCCGGGCCCTCCGCCGCGCCCTGGGGCTGCGGCGGCCGCTCGAAGCCGGTGCGCTTGCCCAGCACGCTGCGC
>JBKBSR010000010.1:0-20278 GCA_046291055.1 Roseococcus sp. | reverse complement strand
TAGAGCCCGGAGGCGTAGTCGTCGAAGCGGAACGCCTCGAGCGAGCGGTTGGCATCGAAGGCCGCTGCATCCGCCTTCTCCAGCAGCCAGCGCGCGAGCATCCCGCGCGCGTTCTCCGGCCGCCACCCCGGGTCGGGCCGCACCCCGTTCATCTCCAGGAACCGCGCCGCGTTCCACAGCTTGGTGGCGAAGGCGCGATACCCTTCCATCCGCTGCTTCGAGAGCTTGATGTCGCGCCCCGGCGAGGCCAGCGCGCAGAGGGTGAACCGCACCGCATCCGCGCCATAGGCGTCGATCAGCTCCAGGGGGTCCATCACGTTCCCCTTGGACTTCGACATCTTGGCGCCCTTCTCGTCGCGCACCAGGCCGTGGATGACGACGTGGCGGAAGGGCACCTCGCCCATGAAATGCAGGCCCATCATCATCATCCGCGCCACCCAGAAGAAGATGATGTCGAAGCCGGTGACGAGCACGTCCGTCGGGTAGTGCCGGGCGAGCTCGGGCGTGCGCTCCGGCCAGCCGAGGGTGGAGAAGGGCCAGAGCGCGGAGCTGAACCAGGTGTCCAGCACGTCCTCGTCGCGGCGCAGCGGCAGATCCTGGCCGTAATGCGCGCGCGCGGCTGCCTTCGCCTCCTCCTCCGTGCGTTCGACGAAGATGTGCCCGTCCGGCCCGTACCAGGCCGGAATCTGATGCCCCCACCAGAGCTGGCGCGAGACGCACCAGGGCTGGATGTCGCGCATCCAGGCGAAGAAGGTGTTCTCCCACTGCTTCGGGACGAAGACGGTGCGCCCCGTCTCGACCGCCTCGATGGCGGGCTTGGCAAGCGTCGCCGCGTCGCAATACCACTGCCAGGTGAGCCGCGGCTCGAGCGGCACGCCGCCGCGGTCGCCATGGGGCACCTGGTGGGTGTGCGGCTCGGCCTTCTCGAGCAGCCCGAGGGCCTCGAGCTTCTCGAGGATGGCCTTGCGCGCGGCGAAACGCTCCTGCCCGGCCAGCGAGCGCACGAAATCCGCTTCCGCCACGCCCGGGATGTCGGCCAGCTCGGCCTCGATCTCGTCGAGCCGGATGCGAGCCTCGGGGTCGAGCACCGTGGGCATGGCGAGGCCATGCCGGCGGCCCACCTCGAAGTCGTTGAAGTCGTGCGCGGGGGTGATCTTCACCGCGCCCGTGCCCTTCTCGGGGTCGGAGTAGGCGTCGGCGATGATGGGAATGCGCCGGCCCACCAGCGGCAGGATGGCGTGCCGGCCGATCAGCCCGGCGAAGCGCGCATCCTCGGGGTGCACCGCCACCGCCGTGTCGCCCAGCATCGTCTCCGGCCGCGTGGTGGCGACGCGGATGAACCGCCCCGGCTCGCCCTCGACGGGATAGCGCAGCGTCCAGAGCGTGCCCTTCACCTCCCGGCTCTCCACCTCCAGATCGGAGATGGCGGTCAGCAGCTTCGGGTCCCAGTTCACCAGCCGCCGGTCGCGGTAGATCAGCCCCTGCTTGTGCAGCGTGACGAAGACCTCGATGACGGCGCGCGAGAGGCCCTCGTCCATGGTGAAGCGCTCGCGCGGCCAGTCGAGCGAGGCGCCTAGGCGGCGGAGCTGGCGGGTGATGGTCCCGCCGCTCTCCGCCTTCCATTCCCAGACGCGGCGCAGGAAGGCCTCGCGCCCCATGGCGCGGCGCTCCTGCCCCTCGGACGCCAGCAGCCGCTCCACCACCATCTGGGTGGCGATGCCCGCATGGTCGGTGCCGGGCATCCACAGCGCGTCCCGCCCCTGCATGCGGCGCCAGCGCACCAGCACGTCCTGGAGGGTGTTGTTCAGCGCATGGCCGATGTGCAGGCTGCCCGTGACATTGGGCGGTGGAATGACGACGGTGAAGGGCGCGGCGGAGCGGGCGGGATCGGCGGAGAAGACGCCGGCGGCCTCGGCCGCGGCGTAGAGCCGCGCCTCCATCGCCGCGGGATCGAAGGCCTTGTCGAGCATAGGGCAGAGGTCCACCGCGCGCCGCGCCCCGTCAAGGGGGCGCGGGCGCGGCGCGGTTCAGCGCGCCTGCGCCATCACGCGCTCGATCTCGGCGCGCACCAGCCGCTCCACCATCGGGGCCAGGTTCTCGTCGAGCCACTGCTTGAGCATGGGGCGCAGCTCCTCGCGCACCATCTCCTCGAGGGTGATGCCGGGGGTGCGGGCCACGGGCGTCGCGCGCTCCTGCCCCACGGCGCGGGAGAGTTCGCCCAGCGCGGCGGCCGCGGCGGCCGCGGCGGCCGGCGCGACGAGGCCGGAGGCGGCCGGAAGGGCGGGGGCCGCGACGGGCGGCGCGGGCAGGGGCGCGGGCGTGGGCATGGGCGCGGGCTCCGGCGCCGCGGCGGTGGGGGCCGGGGCGGGCGGCGGGGCGATCATCATCTCGGACGTCAGCACGAGGGGTTCCTCCGCCTCCGGTGCGGCTGGCGTCGGCGAGGCCGGGGGCTGCGGATCCTCCTCGTTCAGGATCTTGCGGATGGAGGCGAGGATGTCGTCCATCGAGGGATCGCTCGCGGGGGGCGTGCCGCTCATGGTCAGCGCCCCTCGGCCGCGGCGGGGCGCAGCGCGGCGGCGGCGAGGTCCCCCACCCCCGCCCAGCGGTTCCGCACCGCGTTGTAGTAGGCCGTCATGTCATAGACCTCCACGGGCAGGCCGAGATCCTGCGCAGTGAGCCGCCCCACCGTCCCGGCCAGCGCGTAGGAGGCGGTGATCACCGTTGCGATCGCGTTGACGAGGCTGGTGCGGGCGTTCAGCAGCTCCTGCTCGGCGTTCAGCACGTCGAGGGTGGTGCGGCTGCCCACGATGGCCTCGCGCTGCACGCCGTCCAGCGCGATCTCGGCGGCGCGGATCTGGGCGCGCACGCTCTCCACCGCAGCGCGGGCGCTGCGCAGGTTCTCCCAGGCGGCGGCGGCCTGCTGCGCGGCGGTACGGCGCGCATCGTCCACCGCCGCAAGCTGCTGCTGCGCCACCTGGCGCGCCTGGCGCACCTGCGAGTGTTCCGCCCCGCCCTGATAGATGGGCACGGAGAGGTTCAGCGTGGCCTGCCCGCCGGTCTGGCGGGTGTTGCGGCCGAGCTGGTTGTCCTGCCGGAAGGCCTGGGCCGAGGCCGTGACCTGCGGCAGCAGCGCGGCCATCTGCACGTCGATGTTGTCGCGCGCCGCGGCAGCGGCGAAGAGGGCGGCCACCACGGTGGGGTTGCTGGTGGAGGCCATCTGCTGCGCCTCCGCCGCGCTGCGCACCGGCGTGCGCAGCGGCTGCGGCGTGGCCAGCCGGCCCGGCGGCTCGCCGATCACGCGCTGGAACACGGCGCGCGCCACCTGCAGGTTGCCCTCCGCCTGCACCCGCGCCGTGCCCGCGCCCGCGAGCCGGCTTTCGGCCTGCGCCACGTCGGTGCGGGTGATCTCGCCCACCCGGAAACGCTCGTTGGTGGCCTGGAGCTGGCGGCGCAGCACCTGCTCGTTGTTGGTGTTGAGCCGCACCAGCTCGGCGTTCTGGATCACGCCGACATAGGCGGAAACCGCATCGGCCAGCACCTGCTGCTCGGTGGCGAGCAGCCGCGCCCGCTGCGCGAGCACGGCGTTCTCGGCCTGGCGCGTCTGCGCCGCGGTGCGCCCGCCGCGGAAGATGGGCTGGGTGATGGTGGCCGCGGCGTTGGCGGGCGAGCGCTGGACGTTCGTCGCCGTGTCGAAGCCCGTGTTCGTGCGCGTGTTGCGCACATCGGCCACGCCGTAGGAGCCGGTGATGGTCACCGTCGGCCGCCAGCCGGAGAGCGCCTGCGGCACCCCCTCGTCGGTGGCGCGGAGCTGCGCCCGCGCCGCCAGCAGCGTCGGATTGTTGCTGTAGGCCCGAGCCAACGCCTCCTGCAGCGTCTGCCCAGAGGCCCCGCCCAGCGGCGCCAGCGCCAGCACGGCGCCGACCATCCATTTCGCCGGGGCGGCGGCCCGCCCCTTCCGCTCGATCCATGCGCGCATGGCGGCAAGCTAACCCGATTTCGCGCTGCGGGAAACCGCCGGATCGCCCGGCCCGGGAGGCGGGTCAGCGGTCGGGAATGGCGAGCCACGCGTCGCGGAAGCTGACAACGCCGCTCTCCACGAAGGCGTAGATCCCCGCCCAGACCACGACCGAGATGGCGGTGGTCCAGAGCAGCTTGCGCCCGAGCATGGGCCGGGTGGGCGCGCCGCGCCAGCCGCCGGCCTCGATGTCGCCCTTCGGGTCGGGCCTCACCCCCACCGGCAGCACGCAGAACAGCACCGTCCACCACACCAGGGCGAAGACGACGAGGGAGAGGAACCAGTTCACGAGACCTCACACCCGCAGCAGATGCACCTCGACGTTGGGGCGCTTGCGCAGCCGCCGCCCCACCGCCTTGCGCAGCACGCCGCGCGCCGCCTCGGCCAGGGCATCGTCCTCGCGGCGCAGCCCCTTGGGCAGCTCGCTCACGCCGCGCGCCAGCTCCTCGGCGAGCTGCTGCGGCTCCGGCCCCTCCGCCTCGAAGAGTCCGGGGGCGGAGACGCGTGGCCGGCCGAGCACCCTTCCCTCCCCGTCCACCGCCAGCGAGGCCACGACGATGCCGTTGAACAGCATGCGCTTGCGCGCCCCGATCAACCCTCCCTGCAGCGGCAGCAGCCGGTTCCCGTCCACCGCTAGGCGGCCCGTGGGCACGCTGTCGACCACGCCCGGCTCCGGGCCGCTCAGGCGAACGAGGTCGCCGTCCTCGACCAGAATGGGCCGCGCGCCCCATTCCCGCGCCAGCGCCGCGTGCTCAGAGAGATGCCGCCACTCGCCGTGCACCGGGATGGCGATGCGCGGGCGCACGAGCTCGTAGAGGCGCTTCAGCTCGTCCCGCGCCGGGTGGCCGGAGACATGCACGGCATGGTCCTCGGCCGTCATCACCCGGCAGCCGCGGCGAGAGAGCTCGTCCTGCACGCGCAGGATGGCGCGCTCGTTGCCCGGGATCATGCGAGAGGAAAAGATCACGGTATCGCCCTGCCCGAGCGAGATGTTGGGATGGATGTCCGCCGCGATCTTCGCCAGCGCGCTGCGCTCCTCGCCCTGGCTGCCGGTGCAGATGAGCAGCAGGTTGTCGTCGGGGATGAAGCCCGCCTCCTCCTCGCTCACGAAATCGGGCACGGCCTCGAGGTAGCCGCACTCGCGCGCCGCCTGCACCGCGTTGCGCAGGCTGCGGCCGAACAGCGCCACCTCCCGCCCCGCCGCCATGCCGGCCAGCGCGATGCTCTCGACGCGCGCGAGGTTGGTCGCGAAGCAGGTGACGGCGACGCGGCCCTTGAGGCCGCGGATCAGCGCAGCGAGGTTGCGCCGCACCTCGCCCTCGCTGCCCGAATGGCCCTCGACCAGCGCGTTGGTGCTGTCGCAGACCATGGCGAGCACCCCCTCGGCGCCGAGCCGGGCGAAGGCCGCCTCGTCCGTCGGCGGGCCGATCAGCGGATGCGGGTCGAGCTTCCAGTCGCCGGTGTGCAGCACGATGCCGTGGCGGGTGCGCAGCACCAGCGCGCTCGCCTCCGGCACGGAATGGGTGACGTGCAGGAACTCGATCTCGAAGGGGCCGAGCGCGCGGCGCGTGCTGCGCGGAAGGGTCTGCAGATCCACCTCCTGCGAGAGGCCGGCCTCGGCCAGCTTGCGCCGCAGCACCGCCGAGGCGAAGGGCCCCGCGATCACCGGGCAGCGCAGCGAGGGCCAGAGATGCGCGACCGCCCCAACATGGTCCTCATGGGCGTGGGTGATGACCAGGGCCTCCAGCGCCTCGCGCCGTTCCGCGAGCCACGCGGGGTCGGGCACCATGATCTCGACCGCGGGGTTCTCGGGCCCGCCGAAGCCGATGCCGCAATCCACCGCCAGCAGGCGCCCGTCGCAGCGATAGACGTTGAGGTTCATCCCGATCTCCCCGGCGCCGCCGAGGGGGATGAAGGCGAGGTCGTTCATGTCGGGGGATAAGGTCACGTTGCGTCCCTGCCCGAGATGGGGGCGGGGTTGCGCGCTGCCAACAGGCGCAGCCCCTCCAGCGTGATGTCGGGGTCCACGCGCTCGATCAGGCTGGTGCCCTCGGCGAGCAGCGGGGCGAGGCCGCCGGTGGCCACCACCTTCATGCCCGGCATCTCCGCCTCGGCGCGGATGCGGCCGACGATGCCCTCGATCAGCCCCACATAGCCCCAGAAGATGCCCGACTGCATGGCCGAGACCGTGTCGCGCCCGATGGCCGCCTGCGGCCGACCGATGCCGATGCGCGGCAGCCGCGCCGCCGCCTTGTGCAGCGCCTCGATGGAGAGGTTGATGCCCGGCGCGATGACGCCGCCCTGGTAGTTGCCCTCCGCGTCCACCACGTCGAAGGTGGTGGCGGTGCCGAAATCGATCACCACGAGCGGCCCGCGGTAGTGATGGTGCGCAGCCAGCGCGTTCAGCAGCCGGTCCGCCCCCACCTCCTGCGGGCGCTCGACCTTGATGGCGAAGCCCCAGTCGAGGCTGGAGCGCGCCACCAGCGGCTCCACGCCGAACCAGTCGCGGCAGAGGCGGCGCAGGTTGTAGAGCGCGGCCGGAACCACCGTGCCGATCACCGCGCGCGAAATCTCGGCCGGGCGCAGCCCCGCATGCTGCATGAGCGCGAGCAGCCACACCGCGTATTCGTCGCTGGTGCGCTGCGCCTCGGTCGCGATGCGCCAGCGCCCGCGCCACTCCCGCCCGTCATGCACGGCGAAGACCACATTGGTGTTGCCCGCATCCACCGCGAGAAGCATTCAATTCCCCTCCAGCTCGCCCGCGTGCAGGTCGAGGACGCGCCCGCCGACCTCGAGGCGCAGCGCCCCGTCCTCGGCCAGCCCTTGGTAGCGCCCCTCGATCCGCCTGTCGCCCCGGCGTAGCGCGAGCGGCGCACCGGGCGGGGGCCCGGCCGCCATCCAGGCCGCGCGCACGGGCGCGAAGCCCTCGGCAGCGTGGCGGTCGAGCCAGGCGGCGAGGCTGACAAGAAGCCGGCGCGCGAAATCCTCGGGCGGCTCGGGCCCCAGGGCCGCGGTCGCGCGGTCGGGCAGCGGGGGCGCCGCAGCGAGGTTGGCGCCGATGCCGAGCACCAGGTGCCGCACCACCCCCGCCGCGTCCAGCGCGGCCTCGGCCAGGATGCCCGCCGCCTTCGCCTCGCCCAGCATCAGGTCATTGGGCCATTTGAGGCGCACCGGCGCGCGCGGGCGGGCGGCGTCGTGCAGAGCGACGGCGGCCAGCAGCGCGAGCTGCGGCAGGGCGCGGGCCGGGGCCGCGGGCCGCAGCAGCACCGAGAGATGCAGGTTGCCCTCGGGCGAGCGCCAGGCGCGGCCCTCGCGCCCGCGCCCCGCGCTCTGCCGCCGCGCGAGCAGGGCGAGGCCCGCTTCCTCGCCCGCCTCGGCGCGCGCGGCCACGAGGGTCTGGGTGCTCGGAACCTCCTCGGCGATCTCGATCCGCCAGCGCGGCGCGCTCACCCGATCAGCGCCGCCACCGCCTTGCGCGCGGCCGCGAGCAGCGGCGCGGGCAGCAGGAAGAAGAACAGCGTGAAGGCGCCCGTGCCCGCCAGCACCAGCGAGACGCCCATGGGCCGCGGCGCGAAGCCGGGCAGCGGCGCGTCGAAATACATCACCTTCACGATGCGCAGGTAGTAGTAGGCCGAGACGACGGAGGAGAGCACCGCCACAACGGCGAGGATCCAGAACCCCTGCTCCACCGCCGGCAGCAGCACGTAGAGCTTGGCGAAGAAGCCCGCGAGCGGCGGGATGCCGGCCATCGAGAACATGAAGACCGCCATGGCCAGCGCCATCGCCGGGTCGGTGCGGCCGAGCCCCGCGAGGTCGGCCACGCCCTCCACCGCGCGCCCCTCGCGCCGCATCGCCACCAGCACGGCGAAGGCGCCGAGGTTCATGAAAAGGTAGATGGCCATGTAGACGAGCACGCCGCGCAAGCCGCTTTCGCCGCCCACCGCGAGGCCCATGAGCACGAAGCCGACATGGCCGATCGAGGAATAGGCCATGAGCCGCTTGATGTTGGCCTGCCCGATCGCGGCCAGCGCCCCCAGCACCATGGAGCCGAGCGAGGCGAGCACGATCACCTGCTGCCACTGGGCGTGGATCTCGCCGAAGGGGCCGGCCAGCACCCGCACCATGAGCGCAACCGCCGCCACCTTCGGCGCGCTGGCGAAGAAGGCGGTCACGGGGGTGGGCGCGCCCTCATAGACATCGGGCGTCCACATGTGGAAGGGCACCGCGGCCACCTTGAAGGCGAGCGCCGCGACGACGAAGACGATGCCCACCACCACGCCCGCCGAGACCTCCTGCGGGGAGGAGAGCGCATCGGCCAGCCGGTCGAAGTTCGTGGTGCCGGCGAAGCCATAGACGAGCGAGGCGCCATAGAGCAGCAGCCCCGAGGCGAGCGCGCCCAGCACGAAATACTTCAGCCCCGCCTCGGCGCTGCGCGCGTTGTCGCGCGCGAAGGCGGCGATGACGTAGAGCGGCAACGACAGCAGCTCGAGCCCCAGATAGAGGCTCATCAGGTCGTTCGCCGAGATCATCACCAGCATGCCAAGCGCGGCGAAGAGCACCAGCACCGGAAACTCGAAGCGCGCGAGTCCCTCGGCCCGGTTCCAGTCGAGCGCGAGCACGAGGCCGAGCGCCGCCCCCGCGAGCGCGAGCAGCTTCATGAAGGCGGAGAACCCGTCCGCCACATACTGTCCGCCGAAGGCGGTGCCCTCGCCCTGCGCGAGCACCAGCACGCCCGCCAGCACGAAGGCGCCCAGCACCAGCATCGTGCAGGGGAAGGTCATGTCGCGCCGCGGCAGCACGCCGGCCACCAGGATGCCGAGGCCCGAGAGCGCCAGCACGATCTCCGGGAGGGCGAGGGTCCAGTTCATCGTCTCACAGCCCCGCGAAGCGCGATCCGGCCGAGATGGCGGCCTGATGCTGCTGCACCAGCTCCGCCACCGTCGCCGAGAAGAAGGAGAGGAAGGATTGCGGATGCACGCCCATCCACAGCGTCAGCACGATCAGCGGGGCGAAGACCGCATGCTCCCGCGGGCTGAGGTCGAGCAGGCCCTTCAGCGAGTCCCGCGTGATGCGCCCGAAGGCCACGCGCCGGTAGAGAAGCAGCATGTAGGCCGCGCCCAGGATCATGCCCAGCGCCGCGCCGAAGGCGACCCAGGGATTCACCGCCCAGGCGCCCAAGATCACCAGGAACTCGCCCGGGAAGCCCGCCGTGCCGGGCAGCGCCACCGAGGCCATGGTGAAGAGCATGAACACCAGCGCATAGGCGGGCATGATCTTCGCCACGCCCCCGTAGCGCGCGATCTCGCGCGTGTGCTCGCGGTCGTAGAGCACGCCGACGCAGAGGAAGAGCGCGCCCGAGACGACGCCGTGCGAGAGCATGGTGAACAGCGCGCCCTCGATGCCCTGCTGGTTGAAGCTGAAGATGCCGAGCGTCACGATCCCCATGTGCGCGACCGAGGAGTAGGCGATCAGCTTCTTCATGTCCTCCTGCGCGAGCGCCACAAGGCTCGTGTACACCACCGCCACGATGGAGAGCGCGTAGATCATCGGCGCGAAATACTGCGAGGCGTCGGGCAGCATGGGCAGGCTGAAGCGCAGGAAGCCGTAGGCGCCCATCTTCAGCAGCACGCCCGCCAGGATCACCGAGCCGGCGGTCGGCGCCTCCACATGCGCGTCCGGAAGCCATGTGTGCACCGGCCACATCGGCACCTTCACCGCGAAGGAGGCGAAGAAGGCGAGGAACAGCCAGAGCTGCACGGCGAAGGGAATGTCGAACTCGTACAGCTCCGGGATGCTCGTCGTGCCGGCCTGGTACCACAGGGCGATGATGGCGAGCAGCATCAGCACCGAGCCGAGCAGCGTGTAGAGGAAGAACTTGTAGGCCGCATAGACCCGCCGCGCGCCGCCCCAGACGCCGATGATCAGGAACATCGGGATCAGCACGGCCTCGAAGAAGATGTAGAACAGCACGAAGTCCAGGGCGCAGAACATGCCGACCATCATCGTCTCGAGCACGAGGAAGGCGATCATGTACTCGCGCACGCGCGACTGCACCGCCTCCCAGGAGGCGAGGATGCACAGCGGCGTCAGCGCCGTGGAGAGCAGGACGAACAGCACCGACACGCCGTCCACGCCCATGATGTAGCCGATGCCGAACTCCGGCAGCCAGGAGGCCTGCTCGATGAACTGGAACTCGGGGCTGGCCTTGTCGAAGCGGGCCCAGAGCACGAGGGAGAGCGCGAAGGTGACGAGGCTGGTCCAGAGCGCCGTCCAGCGCGCGTTGGAGGCCACCACAGCCTCCTCTCCGCGCACGGAGAGGATCACCAGAACGCCAACCAGCGGCAGGAAGGTGATGAGCGAGAGGATCGGGAAGCCCGCGGCGTTCATCGCTCAGCGCCCCAGCAGGAAGAGGGTGACGAAGACGGTGAGGCCGATGATCATGGCGAAGGCGTAGCCCGCCACGCGGCCCGTCTGCAGCCGCACCGCGCCGCGGCCCGCGCCGGCGGCGAGGCTGGCCGCGCCATTGGGCAGCCCGTCGATGATGCGAACATCGCCCACCTTCCAGAAGCGATGGGCCAGCGTGCGCGCCGGCTGGACGAAGACGCGATCATAGAGCTCGTCGAAATACCACTTGTTGAGGAGGAAGCGGTACAGCCCGCCCGCGCGCTCGGCGAGAAGGCCGGGCACGCGCGGCATGACGCCGTAGAGCAGGATGGCGAGCGCGATGCCGCTGATCGCGGTGGCCTTCGCCAGCGTGGGCACCCAGTCGGGCGCGTGGTGCAGCGCCTCCATCATGTGCTTCGCCGGCAGGTTGAAGATCGCCCCGTTCCAGAACTGCGCCTGCAGATCGCCGATGAAATAGGGCGCGAAGGTGAAGCCCGCGGCGACAGCGCCCACCGACAGCACCAGCAGGGGCACGAGCATCACGGCCGGGCTCTCATGCACGTGTTCCATCACATGATGGTCCGCCCGCGGCGCGCCATGGAAGGTGAGGATCAGGAGGCGCCAGGAATAGAAGGCCGTGAGGAAGGCCGCGATGATCCCGCAGGCGAAGGCATAGCTGCCCACCGCGCTGTGCGCCGCGATGGCGCCCTCCAGGATCGCGTCCTTCGAGTAGTAGCCCGCGAAGATCGGAATGCCCGCAAGCGCGAGGGAGCCGATCCACATGACGGCGTAGGTCACGGGGACCCTCTTCCAGATGCCGCCCATGCGCCGGATGTCCTGCTCGTCGGACATCGCGTGGATCACGCTGCCCGCGCCGAGGAAGAGAAGCGCCTTGAAGAAGGCGTGGGTGAAGAGGTGGAACATCGCCGCCTGGTAGAGCCCCACCCCGGCCGCGAAGAACATGTAGCCGAGCTGCGAGCAGGTGGAGTAGGCGATGATGCGCTTGATGTCGTTCTGCACGCAGCCGATGGTCGCGGCGAAGAGGGCGGTCGAGGCGCCCACCACCGTGACGAGGGAGAGCGCCACGGGCGCATACTCCATCACCGGCGACATCCGGCAGATCAGGAATACGCCTGCCGTCACCATGGTCGCGGCGTGGATCAGCGCCGAAACGGGCGTGGGGCCCTCCATCGCGTCCGGCAGCCAGGTGTGCAGGCCGAGCTGTGCGGATTTCCCGCAGGCGCCCAGGAACAGCAGCACCCCGATCAGCTCCAGCGCGGGCAGGCCGTGGAAGCTCTCGCCGGCCTTGGCGGCCGCGGCGGAGAAGATGGCGTCGAACTCCAGCGAGCCGAAGACATGGAAGGTCAGCGCCATGCCCAGCATGAAGAAGAGATCGCCCACGCGGTTCACGATGAAGGCCTTCATCGCCGCGGCGTTCGCGCTCTCCTTCTCGTACCAGTAGCCGATCAGCAGATAGCTCGCGAGGCCCACCCCCTCCCAGCCGAAGAAGAGCTGCACGAGGTTGTCCGCCGTCACCAGCATCAGCATCATGAAGGTGAACAGACTGAGATAGGCGAAGAAGCGGCTCGGCGTCGCGTCGTGCGACATGTAGCCGACGGAATAGAGGTGGATGAGGGTGGAGATCAGCGTCACCATCCCCACCATCACCGCGCTCAGCGTGTCGTAGCGCAGCGCCCAGCCGAACTCGAGCTCGCCCACATCCATCCAGGTGAAGAGCGGCACGGTCTGCGGCTGCCCGCCGAGCGCGACCTGCCAGAAGGCCAACAGCCCGAAGGCCGCGGCCAGCGCCATGCAGCCCACGCTGGACCACATCGCCGCCCGGTCGCCGATCCAGCGGCCGA
Source organism: Roseococcus sp. (assembly GCA_046291055.1). Lineage (GTDB taxonomy): Bacteria > Pseudomonadota > Alphaproteobacteria > Acetobacterales > Acetobacteraceae > Roseococcus. The sequence continues at coordinate 8,017 of JBKBSR010000010.1, read as the reverse complement.
GGAAGCCGCTGATGCACGCCCCGAGAAGCGGAAGGAAGACGGCGCCCACGAACATCGCGCTAACCCTTCAGGGCCGAGACGTCCTCGACCTCGATGCTGCCGCGGTTGCGGAAGTAGATGACGACGATGGCGAGCCCGATGGCCGCCTCGGCCGCCGCCACCGTGAGGATGAACATGGCGAAGACCTGCCCCGTCAGATCGGCAAGGCGGGCCGAGAAGGCGACGAGGTTCAGGTTCACCGAGAGCAGGATCAGCTCCACGCTCATCAGGATCACGATGACGTTCTTGCGGTTCATGAAGATCCCGAACACGCCCAGAACGAAGAGGATCGCGCCCACGATGAGGTAGTGCGCGAGGCCGATGCTCAGCATCAGTGGTGCCCCCCGTGCTGCTCCATGCGCTGCGGCGCCGGCGCCTCGGGCGGCGGCAGGGGGCGTAGGATGTCCTCTCGCCGGATGCCCGCGCCCACCGCGGGCTGCGTCATCGTCACCGCGCTGCTGCGCGCGATCTGTTCGGCCACGTTCTGCCGCTTCGTGCCCGGCCGCTCGCGCAGCGTGAGCACGATGGCCCCGATCATCGCAACCAGCAGGATCAGCCCCGAGAGCTGGAAGAGGTAGATGTGGTCCGTATAGAGGATGCGGCCGAGCGCCTCCGTGTTCGTCACACCCTCCGGGATGGGGGCGAGGCGCAGATCCGGCGCGTCCGAGGCGAAGCGCCAGGCGCCCAGCACCAGCACCAGCTCGAGGAACAGGATGCCGCCGATCACGGCGCCGAGCGGCGCATAGCGCTGGAATCCCTCGCGCAGCTGCGCGAAGTCCACGTCCAGCATCATCACCACGAACAGGAACAGCACGGCGACCGCGCCCACATAAACGATGACCAGGATCATCGCCAGGAACTCCGCCCCCGCGATGAGGAACAGCGCGGCCGCGTTGAAGAAGGCGAGGATCAGCCACAGCACCGAATGCACCGGGTTGCGCGCGGTGACGACCATCGCAGCCGAGGCGATCAGGATGAAGGCGAACACGTAGAAGGCGAGTGCCGTGATCATCGGCTGCCTCCTTCCTCGAACCGGGCCATCTCAACCCACCTTGCGTTGGGCCGCGGAACCGCCGCGGCCGGCGTGATCCTCAGCGATAGGGCGCGTCCAGCTCGAGACGCTTGGCGATCTCGCTTTCCCAGCGGTCGCCGTTCGCGAGCAGGCGCTCCTTGTCGTACATCAGCTCCTCGCGCGTCTCGGTCGCGAACTCGAAGTTCGGCCCCTCCACGATCGCGTCCACCGGGCAGGCCTCCTCGCAGAGGCCGCAGTAGATGCACTTCGTCATGTCTATGTCGTAGCGGGTGGTGCGGCGGCTGCCGTCCGCGCGCGGTTCGGCCTCGATGGTGATGGCCTGGGCGGGGCAGACCGCCTCGCACAGCTTGCAGGCGATGCAGCGCTCCTCGCCGTTCGGATAGCGGCGCAGCGCGTGCTCGCCCTTGAAGCGCGCGGAGAGCGGCGTCTTCTCGTAGGGGTAGTTGATGGTCGCCTTGCGCTTGAAGAAGTACTTCAGCGTCAGCGCCATGCCGCCGAGGAGCTCCGCCAGCAGGAAGGATCGCGCGAAGCGGTCGAGGGTCGTCATGCCGGCAGCCACCCCGTTAGCTTGAGCACCGCCGCCGTCAGCACCAGCCAGAGCAGGCTGAAGGGCAGGAACACCTTCCAACCGAGCCGCATGAGCTGGTCGTAGCGGTAGCGCGGGAATGTCGCGCGCACCCACAGGAACACGAACAGGCAGGCCGCGACCTTGAGCGCGAACCACACCGGCCCGGGGATCCAGGTGAAGGGTGCGACGGGCAGCGGCGGCAGCCAGCCACCCAGGAAGAGGATGGTGGTCAACGCGCTCATGAGGATCATGTTCGCGTATTCGCCGAGGAAGAACAGCGCGAAGCTCATCGAGCTGTATTCGACGAAGAAGCCCGCCACCAGCTCGCTCTCGCCCTCCGGAAGGTCGAAGGGCGCGCGGTTCGTCTCCGCCAGCGCGCTGATGAAGAAGATCACGAACATCGGCAGCAGCGGGATGGCGAACCACACCGTCTCCTGCGCACGCACGATCTCGGTGAGGTTGAGCGAGCCGACGCAGAGCAGCACGGTGACGATCACGAAGCCGATGGAGACCTCGTAGCTCACCATCTGCGCAGCCGAGCGCAGCGCGCCGAGGAAGGCGTATTTCGAGTTCGACGCCCAGCCCGCGATGATGATGCCGTAGACGCCGAGCGAGGAGATGGCGAACAGGTAGAGGATACCCACGTTGATGTCGGCGATGGCCCAGCCGTCGTTCACCGGGATCACGGCCCAGGCCAGCATCGCCAGCACGAAGGTCAGCATCGGCGCGGCGAGGAAGAGAAGGCGCGACGCCCCCGAGGGGATGATCGTCTCCTTCATCAGCATCTTGATCGCGTCGGCGAAGGGCTGCAGCAGCCCGAAGGGCCCCACCACGTTCGGCCCCTTGCGGAGCTGCATGGCCGCCAACACCTTGCGCTCGGCCCAGGTGAGGTAGGCCACCGCCACCAGCACCGGCACCAGCAGGGCCAATGCCTGCGCGACCGTGAGCGCCAGAACGCCGATGGGCGAGGCGAGGAACTCGGTCATGGCCTCACTCCGCCGCCAGCAGCGGGCGCGGATCGAGATAGGTGGCCGCACAGGCCGCCATCGTCTCGCTCGCGCGCGTGATCGGGTCCACCTGCCAGTAGTTCTCCACCGGCACGGCGAAGGGCGCGTCGGTGACGGGCGCCGGCGCGGGGCCCGTGTCGTCGGTGCAGCCGGGCAGCGGGCCCTGGTCGAGCCGCGCGAAGACGGGGTGGGCGGCGACCATCTCCGCGCGCAGCGCCTCCAGGCTGTCGAAGGGCAGCGCGATGCCCAGCACCTCCGACGCGGCGCGGATGATTTTCCAGTCCTCGCGCGCCTCGCCGGGCGGCGGCACGGCCATGCGCCCGCGCTGCACGCGGCCCTCGGTGTTGACGTAGCTGCCTTCCTTCTCGGTGTAGGCCGCGCCGGGCAGGATCACGTCTGCGCGCGCAGCGGCCGCCTCGCCGTGGTGGCCCTGGTAGATCACGAAGGCGCCGGCCGGGATGCGCGCCGCGTCGAAGCCGTCCGCGCCGAGCAGCCAGAGCGCATCCGCCCCGCCCGCCAGCATCCCCGCCATGTCGAGGCCCTGGACGAAGCCGAGATCGAGCGGCGCCACCTGGCCGCCGAAGCGGTGCAGCAGGTTGAAGCCGTGCCAGTCCTCGCGCAGGCCGCCCGACGCGCGGGCCAGTTCCCAGGCGGCCGCGAGCACGCCCGCGCCGTCCGCGCGCGCCAGCGCCGAACGCCCCAGCATCACCATCGGGCGCTGCGCCGCCGCGAGGAAGGCCGCCGCGCCGGCGATGTCGGTGGGTGCCGCGCCCAGCACGGTGACGGGATAGGTGAGATCGCGCGCCGTGCCGATCACGCCCGCGCGGAAGCCGCCCTGACTCCAGCGCTTGCGGATGCGCGCGTTCAGCACCGGCGCCTCGCGCCGCGGATCGGCGCCGATGATCACCAGCGCATCGGCCTCCTCGATGCGCGCGATGCCCGTGTTGAACAGGTAGAAATCGGGGCGCGAGATGTCGAGCTTCGCGCCGTCCTGCCGGCAGTCGAGGCCGACCGCGCCGAGCGCCGTCATCAGCCCCTTCAGCGCGAAGATGGCCTCCGCGTCCATCGTGTCGCCGACGAGCGCGCCGAGGCGCCGGCCGGGCAGCGCGCGCGCGATGGCCTGGAAGGCCTCGGCCCAGCTCGCGGGCCGCAGCGCGCCGTCCTGCCGCACCCAGGGCCGGTCGAGACGCCGCCGCTTCAGCCCGTCGAAGGCGAAGCGCCCGCGATCGGCCAGCCACTCCTCGTTCACCTCCTCATGCAGGCGCGGCAGGATGCGCAGCACCTCGCCCCCGCGCGTGTCCACGCGGATGCTGGCGCCCACCGCGTCCAGCACGTCCACGCTGTCGGTCTTGGAGAGTTCCCAGGGCCGCGAGACGAAGGCGTAGGGGCGCGAGGTGAGCGCGCCCACAGGGCAGATGTCGATCAGGTTGCCGGAGAGTTCGGAGGTCAGCGCCTTCTCGACATAGGTGCCGATCTCCATGTTCTCGCCGCGGCCCGTCGCCCCCATCTCCGGCACGCCGGCCACCTCGGCGGCGAATCGCACGCAGCGGGTGCAGTGGATGCAGCGGTTCATCACCGTCTTGATGAGCGGGCCGACATACTTGTCCTTCACCGCGCGCTTGCCCTCTTCATAGCGCGAGAGGTCGCGGCCATAGGCCATCGCCTGGTCCTGCAGATCGCACTCGCCGCCTTGGTCGCAGATCGGGCAATCGAGCGGGTGGTTGATCAGCAGGAACTCCATCACGCCACGGCGCGCGTTGCGCACCATCGGCGTGTCGGTGAACACCTTCATCCCGTCCATCACCGGATAGGCGCAGGAGGCGACGGGCTTGGGCGCCTTCTCCACCTCCACGAGGCACATGCGGCAGTTGCCGGCCACGCTGAGGCGCTCATGGTAACAGAAGCGCGGGATCTCCTTGCCCGCCGCCTCGCAGGCCTGGAGCACGGAGGCGCCGTTCGGAACCTCCACCTCGATGCCGTCCACGGTGACCTTGGCCATGCGCGTCACTCCGCCGCCATGCGCTGCATCTGCCGCGCCTTGTAGGCCGCGATGCGCTCTTCCATCATCGGGCGGAAGTGGCGGATCAGCCCCTGCACGGGCCAGACGCCGCCATCGGCCAGCGCGCAGATGGTGTGCCCCTCGATCTGGCGCGTCACCTGCTCCAGCACGTCGATCTCCTCGACCTCGGCGCGGCCTTCCACCATGCGCAGCATCACGCGGTTCACCCAGCCCATGCCCTCGCGGCAGGGCGTGCACTGGCCGCAGCTCTCGTGCTTGTAGAAGGCCGAGAGGCGCTGGATCGCCTTGATCAGGTCGGTGGACTTGTCCATCACGATCACGCCGGCTGTGCCGAGGCCCGTCTTGTGCTCGCGCAGCGCGTCGAAATCCATCAGCACGTCGTCGCAGACGCTCTTCGGGATCATCGGCGTGGAGGATCCGCCCGGGATCACCGCGAGCAGATTGTCCCAGCCGCCCCGCACCCCGCCCGCGTGCCGCTCGATGAGCTCGCGCAGCGGGATGCTCATCTCCTCCTCCACGTTGCAGGGCCTGTTCACGTGGCCCTGGATGCAGAAGATCTTGGTTCCGGAGTTCTTAGGCCTGCCGAAGGAGGCGAACCAGGCCGCGCCGCGCCGCATGATGGCGGGCACCACCGCGATGGTCTCGACATTGTTCACCGTGGTCGGGCAGCCATAGAGCCCCACCGCCGCCGGGAAGGGCGGCTTGAGGCGCGGCATGCCCTTCTTGCCCTCGAGGCTCTCGATCAGCGCCGTCTCCTCGCCGCAGATGTAGGCGCCCGCGCCGCGATGCACGTAGAGCTCGAAGTCGTAGCCCGAGCCGCAGGCGTTCCGGCCGAGCAGCCCCGCCTCATAGGCCTCGGCGATGGCGGCCTCGAGCACCAGGCTCTCGTTGTAGTACTCGCCGCGGATGTAGATGTAGCCGACGCTCGCCCCCATCGCGAAGCCCGCGATGAGGCAGCCCTCGATCAGCTTGTGCGGATCGTGGCGGATGATGTCGCGGTCCTTGCAGGTGCCGGGCTCGCTCTCGTCGGCGTTCACGACGAGGTAGGAGGGCCGCCCATCCGGCGAGGATTTCGGCATGAAGGACCACTTCATGCCCGTGGGGAAGCCGGCCCCGCCGCGTCCGCGCAGGCCGGAGTTCTTCACCTCCTCGATGATCGCGTCGCGCCCGCGCGCGAGGATCTCCTTCGTGCCGTCCCAGTCGCCGCGGCGGCGCGCGTCGGGCAGGTGCCAGGGCTGGGTTCCGTAAAGGTTCGTGAAGATGCGATCGCGGTCGTGCAGCGCCATGGCTCAGTCCTCCGCGCCGGTCAGCACCGTGGGCCCGCCCAGCGGCGCGCTGCCCTGCCGCCCGAGCGCGCTGCCCGGCTTCGGCCGCTCGCCGCGCTTCAGCGCCTCGATCAGCCGCAGGGTGCTCTCGTAGTCCATGTCCTCGTAGTAGTCGTCGTCCACCTGCAGGATCGGCGCGTTCACGCAGCCGCCCAGGCACTCCACCTCGGTGAGCGTGAACAGCCCGTCCGCGCTGGTCTGGCCATAGGCCGTGATGCCCGTCGCGTCCTGGCAGGCGCGCTTCACCTCGTCCGACCCGCGCAGCCAGCAGGGCGTGGTGCCGCACACCTGAAGGTGGAAGCGCCCGATCGGCTTCGTGTTGAACATGAAGTAGAAGCTGGCCACCTCGTAGACGCGCATCGGCGGCATGCCGAGGCGTGCGGCGATCGCGTCCATCGCCGCGCGCGGAACCCAGGCGCTGCCCGTCGTGCGCCCCATCTGCCGCTGCGCAACGTAGAGCAGCGGGATCACCGCGCTGGCCTGGCGGTCGGCCGGATAGCGCGGCAGGATGGTCGCGATCTTCGCCTCGCTCTCGGCGTCGAAGGCGAAGCTCGCCGGTTCTTCGTGCGTCACCGGTCGATCTCCCCGAAGACGATGTCGAGGCTGCCGATGATCGCCACCGCATCGGCCAGCATGTGCCCCTTGGAGAGCGCCTCCATGGCCTGCAGATGCGCGTAGCCCGGCGCGCGGATCTTGCAGCGGTAGGGCTTGTTCGTACCGTCGGCCACGAGATAGACGCCGAACTCGCCCTTCGGCGCCTCGACCACCGTGTAGGTCGCGCCCGCGGGCACGTGATAGCCCTCGGTGTAGAGCTTGAAGTGGTGGATGAGCGCCTCCATCGAGCGCTTCATCTCGCCGCGCCTGGGCGGGGCGATCTTGTTGTCCTGCACCTTGATGGGGCCGGGCTTCATCTGCTCCAGGCACTGGGAGATGATGCGCAGGCTCTGGCGCATCTCCTGCATGCGGACGAGGTAGCGGTCGTAGCAGTCGCCGTGCCGGCCGACCGGCACCTCGAACTCCATCCGGTCGTACACGTCGTAGGGCTGCGACTTGCGCAGATCCCACGGCACGCCCGAGGCGCGCAGGCAGGGGCCGGAGAAGCCCCAGGCCATCGCCTGTTCGGCGGTCATCACGCCGATGTCCACCGTGCGCTGCTTGAAGATGCGGTTCTCCGTCAGCAGCCCTTCCAGATCGTCGAGGAAGGCCGGGAAGGCGCGCGCCCAGTTGTGGATCTTCTCGGGCAGCGCCGCGGGGATGTCCTTCGCCACGCCGCCGGGGCGGAAGTAGTTCGCGTGGTAGTGGCTGCCCGAGGTCATCTCGTACATCTCGAGCAGATGCTCGCGCTGCTCGAAGCCCCAGAGCGCGGGCGTGATGGCGCCGCAGTCCAGCGCGTAGGTGGTGACGTTCAGCAGGTGGTTCAGGATGCGCGTGATCTCGCTGAACAGCACGCGGATGTACTGCGCGCGCTCCGGCACCTCCTGCTCGATGCCCAGCAGCCGCTCGGTGGCCAGCGCGAAGGCGTGCTCCATGCACATCGGGCTCACGTAGTCGAGCCGGTCGAAATAGGGCAGCGCCTGCAGGTAGGTCTTGTGCTCGATCAGCTTCTCGGTGCCGCGATGCAGGAGGCCGATGTGCGGGTCCGCGCGCTCCACCACCTCGCCCTTCATCTCGAGGATGAGGCGCAGCACGCCATGCGCCGCGGGGTGCTGCGGGCCGAAATTGATGGTGTGGCTGTCCGCCTCCACCACGCGGGTCTCCGTGTTCGTCGTCGCGCTCACGGCGCCAGGTCCTTCTTCTCCTCGGCGGCGATGCGGCTGAGGTGCACCTTCTCGTCGCCGGGCAGGGTCGTCATCGCCTCCCAGGGGCTCAGGAAGTCGAAGCTGCGGAAATCCTGGGTGAGGCTGACCGGCTCCTGCACCACGCGGCCCTTCTCGGCGTCGTAGCGCAGCTCGACGAAGCCGGTCAGCGGGAAGTCCTTGCGCAGCGGGTGGCCGTCGAAGCCGTAGTCGGTCAGGATTCGTCGCA
>JBKBSR010000339.1:0-3311 GCA_046291055.1 Roseococcus sp. | reverse complement strand
CCCTGATCGTAGGCCTGCTGCTGCACCGCGAAATCCGCCTGCGCGACCTCTTCCCCATCTTCCGCAAGAGCGTGATCACCTCGGCGGTGATCATGTTCATCATCGCCTGCGCGGGGCTCTCCTCCTGGCTGCTCAACCGCCAGGGCGTGCCGGACGCCATGGCCGGCTGGCTGGTGCGGACCTTCGACAGCCCCGGCGAATACCTGCTGATCGTGAACCTGTTCCTGTTCCTGGTGGGCATGTTCATCGAGACCTCGGCCTCGATCATCGTGCTCGCGCCCATCCTGCAGGAGGCCGCCGAGCGCCTGGGCGTGGACGGCGTGCATTTCGGGATGATCATGGTGGTCAACCTGGCGCTGGGCATGGTCACGCCGCCCTTCGGCGTCAACCTCTTCGCCGCCGCCCAGGTGGCGGGCTGCGGGATAGACCGGATGATGCGCTACCTCGCGGTGTTCATCGCGGTGATCCTGGGCTGCCTCATGGTGATCACCTACGTGCCGTGGCTGACGCTGGTGCTGCCCCAGCTCGTGTTCCGATGAGCCGTGCTTGACCTGACCATGGTGGGAGGGGCGAGCCTCTCGCCATGCGTCGTGTGCTGTTCCTCATTCTCCTGCTGCTGCCCTGCCAGGGCCTGGCCCATTCCGAGCTGCGCGAGAGCGTGCCGGCCCAGGGCGCGCGGCTTGCAGAGCCGCCGGCCGAGATCCTGCTGCGCTTCAACGAGCGCGTGCAGGTCACGGCCCTGCGCCTGCGCGACCAGGCGGGGCGCGACGCCGCGCTGCGCCGCGCCGGCGGGATGGAGCCTGCACGGGAGGCGCGCGCCACGCCCCAGGCGCCGCTGCCGCCCGGCGCCTTTGCCCTGGAGTGGCGCGCGATCTCGGCCGACGGCCATCCCATCCGCGGCGCCATCCGCTTCACGGTGACGCCATGATCCTCGAGTTCCTCCAGCCGGAGCCGAGCCTGCTCGACGGCGCGACGGTGCTGCTGCGCGCGGCTCTCTATGCCACCTCCCTCACGGCGGCGGGCGCGGGGTTGCTCCTCGCCCTGGCCGGGTCGGGGCTGGGCGAGGCGCCGCGCGCGCTCGCGCGACGCTGGCTGATGGCCGCCGCGCTGGCGGGCATCGCCGTCTCGCTCGCCTCCCTGCCGCTGCGCGCGCTGGTGCTGACGGGCGGCGAGAGCGCCTTCGACGGCGCGACCTGGCAGGCCATGATGGGCTCGCGCATCGGCGACGCCTTCTGGCTGCGGCTCGCCGGGCTGCTCCTGCTGCTGGGGGGCGCGCTGCGCTGGACGCCGGCGACGGCGCTGGCGGCGATGGGCGCGCTGATGGTGGCGGCGAGCTACGCCGCGCTCGGGCATTCCACCCTCTACCGGCCGAGGCAGGAGCTGGCCGCCCTGGTCACGCTGCACCTGATGGCGGTGGGCTTCTGGGTGGGCAGCCTGCCCCTGCTGTGGCGCGCCGCGCAGGCGGGCGATGGCGCGCTGCTCGCGCGCTGGTCGCCGCTCGGGGCGGCGGCGGTGGGCGTGCTGGCCGGAACGGGGCTGCTGCTTGCCATCCTGCTCGTCCGGCGCTGGGATCTCCTCCTGGCCTCCTGGTATGGCTGGGGAATGATGGCGAAGCTGCTGCTGGTCGCGGCGATGGTGGCGCTTGCCGTCCGCCATCGCTTCCTGCTCACCCCCGCCCTGGCGCGCGGCGAGCCGGGCGCGGGCGCGCGGCTGGCGCGCTCCATCCGCTGGGAGGCGGGGCTTGCCCTGCTCGTGTTCTGGGCCGCGGCGGAGATGGTCTCGGTGCATCCCCTCGACGCGGGCCACAGGATCTCCTCATGAAGCGCGCGCTTCTCGCCCTCCCGCTGCTGCTGCTTGCCGCTGGCGGCCTCTGGTTCTGGCAGCAGCGGCCCATCCCGGTGCAGGTGGCGCAGGTGGAGCGCGAGGTGCCGCTGCGCGTCTTCGGCCTCGGCACCGTCGAGGCGCAGGTGCTCTCGCGCGTCGGCTTCGAGGTGCCCGGCGTGTTGCTGGAGGTGCTGGCCGATCACGGCGACCGCGTGTCCGCCGGCGCGGTCCTGGCGCGGCTCGATGCGGCATCCCAGCGCGCGCGCCTTGCCCGGGCCGAGGCCGTGCTCGCCTCCGCCCAGGCGCAGCAGGGGCGTGTCGCGGCCATCGTCGAGCGCGCCAATGTGCAGTACCAGCAGAAGCGCAGCCTCGCGCAGCGCCGGCGGGAACTCGCCAATCGCGGCACGGCGAGCGTCGAGGCCGCCGAGATCGCGGAAACCGAGGCCGCCACGGCCGCCGCGGACCTCGCCGTGGCGCGCGCCGATCTCGCGGTGGCGCGCGCCGCGCTAGCCGATGCCGAGGCGAACCTGCTCGCCGAGCGCACCGCCCTGGCCAAGCACGAGCTGCGCGCGCCCTATGAAGCGCTGGTGATCGCCCGGCACCGCGAGCCCGGCGTGGCGCTCGCCCCCGGCGAGGTCGTGTTCACCCTGATCCCGCCCGACAGCCTCTGGGCGCTCGCGCATGTGGACGAGGCGCGCGCGGGGCGCATCCGCGAGGGGCAGCCCGCCACGGTGCGGCTGCGCTCCCTGCCCGGCGAGGTCTTTTCCGCCCGCGTGGTCCGCATCGGGCTGGAGGCGGACCGCACGACGGAGGAGCGGCGCGTGAACCTGCGCTGCGAGCGCTGCCCGGAGCGCCCCGTGCTCGGCGAGCAGATCAGCGTGGAGATCGAGACGGGCCGGCTGGCCGAGGCGCGGCTGGTGCCGGAGGCCGCCGTGCTGGGCTTCGACGGCAGCCAGGGCATGGTCTGGGTGGTCGAGAACGGCGTGCTGCGACGCCGGCGCGTCGCCTTCGTCGCGCGCACGCTCGACTCGCGCCTCGCCCTCGCGCCCGACACACCGGCGGGGCTCTCGGTTGCGACGCGCATCGAGGCCGGTTTCCGCGAAGGGCGCGCCGCGCGCGCGATGCCGTGAACCTCGCGCTGCGCGACATCCGCCACAAGCTCGGCCGCTTCCTGCTGACCTGCGCGGGGCTGGCGCTGCTGCTCGGCGTGGCGCTCGCCATGGTGGGCATCTACCGCGGCGTGGTGGAGGAGGCGCTCTCGCTCTCCCGCGCGCTGGGCGCCGAGCTCTGGGTGGTGGAGGGCGGCACGCGCGGCCCCTTCGCCGAGGCGAGCCGCATCCCGGGCGATGCGCGCGAGGCGGTGGCGCGCCTGGCCGGTGTGCGCGAGGCGGGCAGCGTCACCTTCCAGACGGTCGAGGCGCGCGTCGCCGGCACGGCCGCCGCCTCCGTGGCCGGGGCCTTCCGCGACGAGGCCGGGCGCGGGAGAA
>JBKBSR010000338.1:0-3329 GCA_046291055.1 Roseococcus sp. | reverse complement strand
CCCACCACCAGCGTGGTCCAGACCCCCGCCTCGCCCGGCAGCCCCTGTTCGGCGAGGAACAGGCCGATCCAGGCCCACATGGCGTAGAGTTCCCACATGTGGCCGAGGTAGCCGAGGTTCGCCAGCCGCAGCCGGCGGTCCCGCAGCGCCAGCAGCGCGTGGCGCGGGTCGAAGGGCGGGCGGCGCGTGGGCTGCGGCCCCTCCCGGAAGGGCAGGATCAGCAGGCCGCCCAGCGCCGCCAGCGCGCCGGCCGCCAGATAGACGGCGCGGGGCTCCAGGCTGCCCGCCAGCGCCGGCAGGGCGTGCGGCGCCGCCGAGCCGAGGGTGAGCGCGCCGACGACAATCCCGATCAGCAGCCCCAGATCGCCCCTGGCCCAGCCCGAGGCCAGCTTCATGCCGACGGGATAGACGCCCGCCATCGCCGCGCCCGCCACGAAGCGCAGCGCATAGGCCGCCGCCCCGGCGGGCGGCAGGAAGGCCTGCGCGGCGGTCGCCGCCCCCGCCAGCAGCGCCGAGGCGAGGAAGAGCCGCCGCGCCGGCAGCCGGTCCGCGAGCGAGAGCAGCGCCGAGGCGAGGGTTCCCGCCACGAAGCCGAGCTGCACCGCCGCCGTCAGCCATCCCGCCTCGCCGGGCGTCACCGCGCCGGCGGCCAGCAGCGGCGGCACGGTCGCCGCCCCGGCGAACCACACGGCGGGCGCGAGCCCCACCGCGGCGGCCAGCAGCGCCAGGTGGAGGGCCTTGCGCGGGGCGCTCACGCCTGGCGCGCGCCGTCCCGCTCCAGCATCAGCCGGCGCGCCTCCTCGGGGATGGGAAGGCTCGCGCCGTCCTGCGCGCAGACCAGCAACGCGGTGCAGGAGAAGACGAGGCCGTTCCGCCACACCGCGTATTCGTGCACGAAGCTGGTGCGGCGCAGGCTGGGCACGCGCAGCGTCAGCAGCACCTCGTCCAGGAAGCCGATCGAGCGATGGTAGCGCGCCTCCAGCTTCGCCACCACGGGCCCCGGCGCGTCCGGCCGCAGCACCTGGCCGAGCGAGAGCCAGTGCTCGATGCGCAGATCCTCGAACATGACGAGGTAGGCGGCGTGGTTCACATGACCGTAGAGGTCGCATTCCGCCCAGCGGACGACATGCCGCCGCGCGATGGTCCAATCCCCCTCCACGCCGAACTCGTCCGGCATCGAACCCGTCATGCCGCGCCCTCCTCGCCCGCCCTGCTGGGCGTGGGCGACAGGCTGGCGGAAAAGCGGCCTGGCATCCACCCCGGCGGGATGGGGGATCAGGGCGGGGCGTAGAGGCTCTTGAGCTGGAGGCGGCGGATCAGGTTGCGGCACAGCGCGTCCACCTCGCGCCGGTCGGTGGTCTCGGGGTGGACGCTGGCCCAGGCGGCGGCGAGCCGCCGCCAGAACAGGCCGAGATCCACCAGCCGGTCGCGGAGCTGGGCCTGGCGCTGGGCCAGCGCCTCGACGGAGGCGAAGCTCGTCTCGCCCTCGAGCTCCGCCGCCCCGGCGCGGCGCAGGGCCTCGGCCGTCTCGCGCGGGATGGCGCAGAGCGGGCAGGCCTGGCGCACCGCATGGCCGAGCAGGTCGCCCGACCAGCCAACATCGCGCAGCAGCACGCGGGCGGTGGCGTGCACCATGCGCTCCATGCCCGGATAGTCGGGCTGCTCGGCATGCGCGGCCAGCACGCCGGCATGGGCGCGGGCCAGCCGCTGCAGCGCGCGCGCGAGGCGGGCCACGCGCTCCAGCTCCGCTCGGCCGTCGGTGACGCAGCGCGCGGCGGCCATCTCGAACATGTGCGGGCCGGGAGGGGTGCGGCGCAACGCGGCCATGAAGGCCTCGCCGGCCGGGCCGGAATCCCGCTCCAGCGCGCTGACCAGGGCGGTGGTGGCGGCGTAGAGATGGTGCTCGCGCGGCGCGGGCGGAGGCTCGCCGCGCAGGGTGGGCGGGACGGGATCGCCCGGGGCCACCACCTCGACCAGGCGCAGCGCGGAGGGGATCAGGCGCAGCAGGCGGAAATCCCGGCTGCCGGGGGCGAGGTCGAGCGCGGAATGGGCCGTCTCCACGTCGAGGATGAGGCGCACGGCCTCGCAGCGCCGCACGAAGACGATCTGCCCGTCGGGCCCGCGCTCGAAGCAGAGGTCGGGGTCGTTCAGCCAGGAGGCGGTGAAGTGGAAGGCGGGCGGCGGCCAGGGTTCCTCCTCGGTCTCTCCGGGGAAGCGGACGGGGTCGAACAGGGCGGGGTCGGGCAGGCTCACGCGTCTCATCTGGCGCGTGCGGGATGAAGACGGGGTTAAGCCCTCCCGCTGAGGTTCCCGCCAGGGCGGCGCTGTCACGGGCGCGCCTCGCGCCCTATATGGCGAGGGCGGCGATGCGGCCGCGCCGACAGCCAGGAGCCCGACGGTGCCCGAGGACGTGGACCCAGAGGACGAGTTCGTCACCGACGACGCCTATGCGGCCGGCCGCCAGGCCTTCTATGCCGGCGCCTCGGTGCTGGAGAACCCGATGGCGCAGACCGGCAACTGGGGGAAGGCCTGGTTCGCCGGCTGGCTCGACGCGCTGGCCGATGCGGTGACCGGCCATGAGCGCGAGAAGGCCGGCTTCGCCCGGCTGCTGCGCGCCGACCGCGCCGAGCCCTTCTGATACGGGCCGCATCGCATGGCAGCCTTGTCGCGCAGGGTTGGCGCCGCCCGACGCGGCGCCCCGCCTTGGGGCCCGGTGTGGCGGCGGCGCGCCAGAACACAAGCATGCCAGCGGCCGCACCGCCTTCCCGCGAGTCTGAAACGGCGGCCGCGGGCATGACGCGCCGCCCCCTCGCCTCGCGCCCGCTTCGGGCGTAAGCATGGCGGCGGGAGGGAGTGTGCGATGACCCCGATCAGCCTGGAGGCCATGGCCGCCTCCATCCCGGATGGCGCGAGCCTCGCGCTGCCGCCCGACAACTCGCTGCCGCCGGTGGCGCTCGCCAAGGCGCTCATCCGCCGCGGCGCGAAGGGGCTGCGGCTGATCGGCGTGCCCATCTCGGGCTTCGCCACCGACATCCTGATCGGCGCCGGCTGCGTGGCCGAGCTGGAGACGAGCGCGGTGACGCTGGGCGAGGCGGGCTTCGCGCCGCGCTTCACCGCCGCGCTGAAGGAAGGCCGCATCGCCATCCGCGACGCCACCTGCCCGGCCATGCACACCATGCTGCAGGCGGCCGAGAAGGGCGTGCCCTTTATGCCCCTGCGCGGGCTGATCGGCAGCGACATCCTCGCCCACCGGCCGGACTGGACGGTGATCGAGAGCCCCTTCGGCACGGGCGAGAAGATCACGCTGCTGCCCGCGCTGCACCCCGATG
>JBKBSR010000009.1:0-20522 GCA_046291055.1 Roseococcus sp. | reverse complement strand
GGGGTGAAGGAGGCGAGCAGTGAGTGAGCAGGCCGCGCGCCACGGAAGCTGGACGCCCGCGGGCGAGGCGCTTCCGAAAGTGACGGAAGACTCCGTGATCGAGGCGCTCAAGACCGTCTTCGATCCCGAGATTCCCGTGGACATCTACGAGCTCGGCCTCGTCTACGCCATCGAGATCGGCGAGGACGGCGCGGTGAAGGTGGAGATGACGCTGACCACCCCCTCCTGCCCCTCGGCCCAGGAACTCCCCGGCATGGCGGAGGAGGCGGTGCGCCAGGTGCCCGGCGTCACCTCCTGCCAGGTGGAGGTGGTCTGGGATCCGCCCTGGGACCAGTCGCGGATGAGCGAGGACGCGCGCCTCGCCCTCAACATGTTCTGACGGAGCGCACGCGATGAGCGCCACGACCGAGACGCCGAAAGCCCCGCGCGCCCTGCCGCCGCTGATGTCCCTCTCCGACGCCGCGGCCGAGCGGCTGCGCGCCCTCTACGCCAAGGGCGAGCAGGGCAAGCTGCTGCGCATCGGCGTCAAGAGCAAGGGCTGCTCGGGCATGGCCTATGACCTCGCCTTCGTCGAGGCGCCCGGCCCCGGCGACGAGGTGGTGACCGACAAGGGCGTGACCATCCTCGTGGACCGCAAGGCCACGCTCTACCTCATCGGCACGACGATGGACTACGAGGTGAAGCCGATGAGCGCGGGCTTCGTCTTCGTGAACCCCAACGAGAAGGGCCGCTGCGGCTGCGGGGAGAGCTTCCACGTGTGACATGCGGCGCGAGGCGCCTTCCGCCTCGCGCCGTCGCCCCACCCCGGGCTGACACCGCCGCGCCCGCGCGGCATCCTCGCCGCCATGTCCCTTCCCACCGATCCCGCCCTGATGGAGGCCGAGCAGCTCCTCGCCCTCTACCGCCGCCGCGCCCTCTCGCCCGTGGAGGCGCTCAAGGCCGTCACCGAGCGCATCGCGCGCATGAACCCCTGGGTGAACGCCTTCGCCGCCCTCAACCCGCGCGCGCTGCAGCAGGCGGGCGAGAGCGAGGCGCGCTGGGCCGCGGGCCGGCCGCTCGGCCCGCTCGACGGCGTGCCCGCCACGGTGAAGGATCTGCTGAACCTCGCGGGGTTTCCCACGCGGCGCGGCAGCCGCACCACCGACCCCGCGCCGGTGGAGGAGGATGCGCCCGCCGTGCTCGGCCTCAAGCGGGCGGGGGCGGTCATCATAGGCAAGACCACCACCACCGAGTTCGGCTGGAAATCCCCGGGCGACTGCCCGCGTCACGGCATCACCCGCAACCCCTGGAACCGCAGCCGCACGCCGGGCGGCAGTTCCTCCGGCGCGGGGGCGGCGGCGGCGGCCTGTTTCGGGCCGCTGCACATCGGCACCGACGCGGGCGGCTCCATCCGCATCCCGGCGGCCTTCTGCGGCGTCGTGGGGGTGAAGCCCTCCTTCGGCCGCGTGCCGCAATGGCCGCTCGGCGCCTTCGCCAATGTCGCCGTGGCGGGCCCCATGGCGCGCAGCGTGCGCGACGCGGCGCTGATGATGACCGCGCTGGCGCGCCACGACCTGCGCGACCCCTTCTGCCTGCCCGACGAGGACCGTGACTGGCGCGAGGGCATCGAGGAGGGGGTGGCCGGGCTGCGTGTGGCCCTGGTGCGGGAATGGGGCTTCGCGCCCCCGCTCGACGCCGAGGGCGAGGAGGCGCTGGCCCAGGCCGCCCGCGCGCTCGAGGCCGCCGGCGCCCATGTCGAGGAAGCCAGCCCCGCCCTGCCCGACACGCGCGCCATCTTCGGCCGCGTCTGGGGCGTGGCGCTGGCGCGGCTTGTCGCCACCATCCCGGAGGACCGGCGCGGGGATCTGGACGCCGGGCTCACCGATGTCGCGGCCCGCCACGCGGCCCTGCCCGCCACCGAGTTCCTCGCCTTCGAGGCGGCGCGACTCGAGGCCGCCCACGCCATGGCCCGCTTCCACCAGCGCTTCGACCTGGTGCTGACGGCGGCCACCCCGACCGCCGCCTTCGCCGCCGACCAGCCCACCCTGCAGGCCGAGCAGGCGCTCTGGCGCGACTGGGCGCCCTGGACCTTCGCCTTCAACCTGACGCGCCAGCCCGCCATCTCCGTGCCCGTGGGGCTGGACGCGGAAGGCATGCCGCGCGCCGTGCAGGTGGCCGCCGCCCTCTACCGCGACGATCTCTGCTTCCGCGCCGCCAGGGCCCTGGAACTCGCATTGCAGGCTCCCGCCGCGCCGGTCTTGTAACGAGATCGAAACCATGCTTCACGCCCAGCGCGCCGGGGAATCGCCCGGCCGGTCGGGCGGAGCAGGTCATGCGGTTGGTCACCTTTGCCGATGGGCAGGGCGAGCGGATCGGCGTTCTCGACGCCACGGGGGCGGTGCGCGACCTGCGCGCCGCCGACCCCTCGCTGCCCGCCTCCATGCTGGAGCTGATCGCCTCCGGCCGCCTCGCCGAGGCCGCGCGCGCCGCCGCCGCCGCGCCCGTCGCGCCCGGGGCGCGGCTCTGCGCCCCCATCCCCCGCCCGCCCAAGAACGTGTTCTGCGTGGGCAAGAACTACCACGAGCACGCGAAGGAGTTCGCGGGCTCCGGCTTCGACGGCGGCGCGAAGGATGTGGTGCCCCCCTTCCCCGTCGTCTTCACCAAGCCGCACACCAGCATCATCGCCACCGGCGAACCCATCCTCTCGGCCATGGACCCCACGGGCGGGCTCGACTACGAGGGCGAGCTCGCGGTGGTGATCGGCCGCGGCGGGCGCGGCATCGCGCGGGGGGCGGCGCTCTCCCACGTCTTCGGCTACACCATCGTCAACGACGTGACGGCGCGCCACCTGCAGAAGCGCCACAGCCAGTGGGTTCTCGGCAAGGGGCTGGACAGTTTCTGCCCCATGGGCCCCGCCATCCTGACGGCCGACGAGGTTCCGGACCCGAGGACGCTCACCCTCAGCACCTTCGTCAACGGCGAGCGCCGCCAGCACGCCTCGGTGGCCGACCTGATCTTCGACATCCCCACCCTCATCGAGGCCATCAGCGCGGGCATCACGCTGGAGCCGGGCGACGTGATCGCGACCGGCACGCCGGTGGGGGTGGGCATCGGCTTCACCCCGCCGCGCTTCCTGCAGCCGGGCGACGAGGTGCGGATCGAGGTTCCCGGAATCGGGGCCCTGGTGAATACGGTCCAGTGAACGGGAGGGAACCATGCGCGTGCTGAAGCCTCTCACTCTCGCCCGCCGCCGCCAGCTCTGCGGCACGCCGCTGCCGCTCGCCACGCGCCCCGCCGCGCCCCGCCCGGCCGAATCCGCCGACATCTTCGACCTGCGCGAGGAGCGCCGCGCCTTCGCCGAGCAGGACGCGCCCCCCGCCCCGCACCCGCCCCCGGCGGAGTGACGCGCCCGCACGCGGCGCGATAGTCTCCCCCGAGGGCCGCCGCCGCGCGGCCGCCAGGGAGAGACACGCATGATCCACGCCACCCGCCGCGCGCTGCTGGGCGCCGCCGCCCTCGGCCCGCTCGCCGCCGCCGCGCAGGATTTCCCCTCGCGCGCCGTCACCATGGTGGTGGGCTTCCCGCCGGGCGGCCAGGCGGACCTCGCGGCGCGGCCCGTGGCGGCGGCGATGGAGAAGAACCTGCGCCAGCCCGTTGTGGTGCAGAACCGCCCCGGCGGCGCTGGGGCCATCGGCAACGCCTTCGTCGCGCGCGCCCCGGCCGATGGCCACACGCTGCTGATGGCGCTCTCCTCCCTCGCGGTGATCCCGGAGGCGGAGCGGCTGTGGGGCCGCCCGGCCCCCTACACGGTGGACCAGTTCGCGCCCATCGGCCTCGTGAACGCCGACCCCACCATGCTCGCCGTGCCGGCGAACGCGCCCTGGCGGACGCTGGCGGACTTCGTCGCCGCCGCGCGCGCGCGGCCGGGCGACATCCCCTACGGCTCCTCCGGCGCCTACGGCACGCTGCACGTGGCGATGGAGATGTTCGCCAACGCCGCGGGCATCCGCCTGCTGCATGTGCCCTTCCAGGGCGCGGGGCCGGCGGTCACCGCGCTGCTCTCGGGCAACATCCAGGCGCTCGCCTCGGCGCCGGGCACGCTGACGCAGCATGTCCAGCAGGGGCGGCTGCGCGTGCTGGCCTGCTGGGGGGCCGAGCGCGCGCCCGCCTTCCCCGATGTGCCCACCTTCATGGAGGCCGGCTTCCGCGAGGTGGAGTTCTACATCTGGGCGGGCCTCTTCGCCCCCGCCGCCACCCCCGCGCCCATCCAGGCGCGGCTGCGCGAGAGCCTGCGCGCGGCGATGGCGGACCCCGACCTCAACCGCGCCTTCGAGGCCGCGGGCGCGCCGCCGAAATATCTCGACGCGCCTGAGTTCGCGCGCTTCTTCGCCGAGGATTCGGCGCGCCTCGTGCGCGCGGTGCAGCGCATCGGGCGGGTGGAGTAGAGAACCGCCAGCCTCATCCGCTGGGCGCCGCCACCGGGCCCGGGAAGCTCTCCCGGGCCTCCTCCGCCCGCCAGGCGATGAGGAAGACGCAGGCGGGCGCGCCCATGGCCGCGCAGTCCACCTCCCGCGCCACCGCGCCGGGATGGACCAGGCGCACGAACAGCCGCTCCAGCGTCACCGCATAGAGTTCGCAGAGCGGATGCCCCGCCTGCTGGCCACGGCAGAGCGGGCAGCCCGCGATCGCCACGCGCACCGGATGGCCGGGCGTGACGCTGAGCGCGCCCGAGCCCGCAAAGGTCCAGGCATGGCGCGCGATGGCGAGGAGCAGCAGCCGCGCCGCGAGCCCCGCCGGCAGCGCCCGCAACAGCCACTGAACCGGGCGCGGGATGCGGTGCGCCAGGAGATACTCGGCCGTGAGCCTGCCGGCCTCGCGCGCGATGCGCCCGGCATGCGCGTCGCCGAGCCTCTGGCGCAGTGCGGCCTGCAGCGCGGCCACCTCCTCCTCCGCCACCATGCGCGCGGGCGGGGCGTCGAGGTGATGCATCAGGCCCGCGGCGGCGAAGACTTCGCGGCAGAGGCGCTCGCCGCGATGCGCGCGCAGCGCCTCCGCCACGCGGGTGATGGCGTTGGGCCCGACGCGCCCGGCCTCGCGGGGCATCAGATCTTCATCGCCCCCGGCACGGGGCGCGGACGGGCGGGCGGCGCCGCCGCGGGCGCCATGGCGTCCGGCCCGCCGCCGCAGGGCGCATCCATCTCGGCCTCGCTCATCTGCTGCGCGCCGCCGCCGCAGGCCTTCACCTGCGCGGCCTCGCGCTTGCGGGGCGGGGCCTGCTTCCAGTCGCGCGCCTCGGCGCTCGCGGCGCGGGCGGGGTCGAAGTGGAAATCCACCTTCTTCTTCGACTGCGGGCCCCAGTAGCCCACCTTGCCGAGGTCGTAGAACTTCCGCTCGAACCCCGATTTGAGGAAGGCCTTGAGGCAGCCCAGCAGGTAGCTCCGCCGCACCTTGTCCCGCACCCACGGATAGCCGAACAGGCTCTTGCGCATGTAGAAGCGGCGGTAGTTGTGCATCACGCGGTCGAGCAGCGTGGCGCGGTCCATCGCGTCGGGCTTCATGATGGGCGTGACGAAGTTGTACTTCTCGAAGTCGAACACCTCCACCTTGTCGCCGAGCTCGCGGAACAGGTCGCTGAAGGGCCAGGGGGTGTACATGGCCCAGTTCGCCATGTCGGGCGCCCAGTCGAGCGCCATGCGGTAGGTCTCCTCCAGCGTCTCGGGCGTCTCGTTCTCCAGCCCCACGATGAACTGCGCCTCGGTGACGATGCCGTTCTCGCGCAGGAGCTGGATGGCCTTCTTGTTCTGCGCGATCGTCGTCTCCTTGTGGAAGCGGTCGAGCTGGAGCTGCGCCGCCGCCTCGGTGCCGAGCGAGACGTGGATCAGCCCGGCCTTGCGGTAGAGCGGCAGCAGCGCCTCGTCGCGCAGGATGTCCGTCACGCGGGTGTTGATGCCCCAGAGCACGGGCAGCTTGCGCTCGATCAGCAGCTCGCAGAACCGCACGAACTTCTTGCGGTTGATGGTGGGCTCCTCGTCGGCGAGGATGAAGAAGCCCACATCGTGCTCGCGCACCAGCGTCTCGATCTCGTCCACCACCTTGCGCGGATCGCGGATGCGGTAGTCGCGCCAGAACTTCCACTGGCTGCAGAAGCTGCAGGTGAAGGGGCAGCCGCGCGCCATGTTCGGGATGGCCACGCGCTTGCCGAGCGGGATGTAGATGTACTTGTCCCACTCCAGCACGCCCCAGTCGGGCGCGATGCGGTCGAGATCCCTGATCGGCGGCGCGGCGGGGGTCGCCACCACCTGGCCGCCATCGAGATAGGCGATGCCGCGGACCTGGCCGCGCTCGGCCGGCCATCGTCCCTCGTCCACGCAGCGCACGAGGTCGAGGAAGACCTGCTCGCCCTCGCCGCGCACCACCGCGTCGATCCAGGGCGCCTCGGCCAGCACCTGCGGATACATGAAGGTGCCGTGGATGCCGCCCAGCACCGTCACCGCCCGTGGCGCCGCCTCCTTCGCGATCTGCAGCAGCCGCTCGGCCTTGTAGATGGAGGGGGTGATGGCGGTGGCGCCCACCACGTCGGGCTGCAGCGCGATCAGCGCCTCGCGCACCTGCTCGTCGCTCAGGTGGTTGGTCATCGCGTCGATGAAGGTGATGTCGGCGTAGCCGCCCGCCTTCAGATAGCCGGCGAGGTAGGCCACCCAGGCGGGCGGCCAGTTCCCCGCGATCTCCGCCCCGCCCGAATGGTAGTTGGGATGCAGCAGCACGATGCGCATGGCGCGCCTCCGCGAAGGATGCGCCACGCTAGGCGCGCGCGCGCGGGCCGCTCCTTGATGTGGCGCAACGCGCCCGCTCCTACTGTGGGAGCCTGCGCCCCTCCTGCAGCTCGGCGAAGAGCTCGATGGCCCAGCCGATGCGCTCGTCGAGGCTGCGCTGCGCGAGCGGCGGCGGCTCGGGCGTCACGCACTCCACCAGGAAGGCGTTGGCGGGCAGCGGCGGCGCCTCGCCGCCCTGCGCGCCGCCCAGCGCCGGCAGCCGCGCGCGCGCCACCAGCGCGAGCTTGCGCCCGGAGGAGACGACGGCGCGGCGCGAGACGGAATCCAAGCCGCCGCGCGCCACCTCGGCGCCGATCTCGGCATAGATGCGGTGCGCGGCGCGGATGGCGGGCCGGCAGTCGCGCGGCAGCAGGGCGATGCCCGGCTCGGCGCGCGCGTAGAGGCGCTGCGCCTCCGCCAGCAGCCGCGCCACCACGAGGCCGATGGCCGGCGAGAAGGCGGGCCGGGCGAGGAAGGCCTCGGGCGCCACGCCGGCCTCCTCCAGCCAGTCGAGCGGCAGGTAGAGCCGCCCGTTGCGCGCGTCCTCGCCCACGTCGCGCGCGATGTTGGTGAGCTGCATCGCGCAGCCGAGGTCGGTGGCCCGCGCCAGCGCGGCGTGGGAGGAGACGCCCATCAGCAGCGTCATCATCGCGCCCACCGTGCCGGCCACGCGCGCGCAATAGCCGTGCAGCGCCGCGAGGCTCCCGTAGCGCCGGCCCTCGGCGTCCCAGGCGAAGCCCTCCAGCAGCGCGGCGGGCAGGGTGCGCGGGATGCGATGGCGCGCCACCACGGCGGCGAAGGCGCGGTCGGCCGGATGGTCCATGGGCGCGCCGCGATAGGCGGCGTCCAGCCGCTGCCGCATCTCGCGCAGCCCCGCGTTCGGATCGGCGGCCTGGTCCACCGCGTCGTCGCCCAGACGGCAGAAGGCGTACAGCGCGGTGGCGGCGTCCCGCACGCGGCGCGGCAGCAGCAGCGCGGCGGCGTGGAAGCTCTTCGAGCCCGCGCGCAGCAGCTCGGCGCAGACCTGGAGGTCGGCGGGATCGAGCGGCGGGGCGTCAGCCATCGGCGGCCTCCAGGATGATGCGCGCGGCGCGCTCCGGCGCCTCCTCGTGCGCGAGGTGCCCGAGGCCAGGCAGCGCATGGATCGCCGCGCCCGGCAGGATGCGGCGCAGCCGCAGCGCCTCGGTGGGGCGGATGGTGCGGTCCTGCTGGCCCACCACGAGGTGCAGCGGCGCGGCGAGGCGCGGCAGGTCGCGCGCAAAGCGCGGCAGATCCCAGGCCGCCATCATGCCGAGCGTGGCGGCCACATGGTCGGGGTTGCGGAACAGCCGCGCATAGTGCTCCACCCCCTCGGGCGTGAGGGTGGAGCCCGTGTCGCGCAGCAGCCGCTCCACCGTCGCGCGGTCGCGCGCCTGCCAGGCGAAGAGGCGCGGCAGGCCCGGCAGCCCCACCATGACCCGCCCGAGCGGGCCGAACACCATGCCCGCCCAGCCGCCCAGCGGCAGCAGCGCGCCGTTGAAGGAGACGATGGCGCGCGGCGCGATGGCCCCGTCGAGGGCGAGGCGGATGGCCACCGCCGCCCCGGCCGAATGGCCCGCCGCCAGAACGGGGGAGACGCCGAGCGCGGCCAGCAGCGCCGCCAGCCCGCGCGCCATCCCCTCCAGCGTCAGCAGCTCGGGCGGCGGCCGGGCGGAAAACCCCATGCCCGGCAGGTCGGGCACGATCACGCTGAAGCGCGCGGCGAGCAGCGGCGCCACATCGCGCCAGGAATGGCTGGAGGCGCCGGTGCCGTGCAGCAGCAGGATCGGGGGGCCCGCCCCCAGCATCTGCACATGCCAGCGCAGCCCGGCGGCGAGGACGAAGCGGCTCGCCTCCGCCAGCGGCGGGGCGGCGGCCGCGAAGCCCGGCGGCGCGGGCGCGAGGGCCCCCTGGGCCATGACGAGGGCCATGCTCATCGCGCCGCCATGCCCTGGCGCACCGCGGCGGCCAGCGTCTCGGCCCGGGCCTGGGGCAGAACGAGGCTGCGCCCGCCGGCCTCGGCGGCGAGGCCGCGGGCGAAGGGCTGCGGGCGCGGCGCGGTGTCCACGATCAGCACCGGATGCGCCTCGGCGCGCAGCCGCCGCGCCACGGCCAGCGCATCGGCCTCCGCCGCCTCGCGGCCCGGCCGCCCGTCGCGCGCGATGTTGGCGCGCCCGTCGGTCAATACCACGAGGAAGGGGCTGCGGCCCGCGCGCCGCTCCTGCGCCGCCAGCGCGCCCGCCGCCTCCAGCCCCGCCGCGAGCGGCGAGGCCCCTCCCCCGGGCAGCCCGGCCAGCGCGCGGCGCGCCCGGGCCAGCGCATGGGTGGGCGGCAGCAGCAGCTCCGCCCCCTGGCCGCGGAAGGCGATCACCGCCACCCGGTCGCGCCGCGCGTAGCATTCGGCGAGCAGCAGCTCCACCGCGCCCTTGGCCTCGGCCAGCCGGTGCAGCGCCGCCGAGCCCGAGGCGTCCACCACGAAGACGGCCGTGCTCTCGGCATGTTCGCGGAAGCGGCGGATGCGCAGATCCTCGCGCCGGATGGCGAGGCGACCGCGCGGCGGGGGCGGGCGCAGCCGCTGCCAGGGCACGGCGGCGCGCAGCGTCTCGAGCAGCGCGAGCCGCGCCCCGTCCCGCGGCTCGCCCGGGCGGGTTCCGATGGGCCTGCCCCGGCGCAGCGAGACGCGCTCCGCCCCCTGCCGGCCGCTCGAGGGCTGGCGTGCGCGCAGTGTGGCGGCGGCGAGGCTGGCCAGAAGCTGGGCGGGCAGGTTCGCCGCCACCGCCGCCTGCACGACATCCTCCATCCGCCCCTGCCCGGCCGGGTCGCGCTCCGGGCTCGGCTCGGCCTCGCCGGGGGGCGGGGGCGGGTCGGGGGGCGTCTCCTCCTCCTCCTCGGGCGGGGCGGGCAGCACCGTGGCGCGCGGGCCGAGGACGAGGCGCACGGCGGGGGCGGCGTCCTCGGCCGTCACCTCGGCGCGGCCGTGCAGGGCGGCATGGGCGCGCGCGGCCCTCAGCGCGAAGGCGGGCGCGCGCAGCGAGGCCACGCCGCAGGCCGAGGCGGTGGCGAGGATCGCCTCGATCACCGCATCGCCGGCCGCCACATCCGCCAGGCGCCGCCGCGCCGCCGCCACCGCCGCGGCGTCGAAGGGCGGATCGGCGGGCGGGGCGGCGAGGTCGGGGAAGAAGGCCAGACGGTCGAGCAGCCCGGGCGGCGGGGCCTCCTCCTCCTCCACCCCCTCGTCGAGGGCGAGCAGGAGGAGGCCATGCGCCTCCTGCCCCGCCGCGAGCCGCGCCGCGAGCCCGCGGGAGAGGCGCTCGGCCATGGGCAGCAGCAGCACGCCGCCGGCGGCCTGCTCCAGCAGGCCCGGCCGCCGCACCGGCCGGCCCAGGCCGAGCGTGGCCGCGAGGTCGAGCCCGCCCAGCAGCGCCTCGTCGCCGATGCCGGGCGGCAGGCGGCGCCAGGGCGTCGTCTCGGGGAGCAGGGCGCGGAACAGGGCGAGCCAGCGCTCGCGCTCCACCCCGGCCCGGGCGCGCAGCACCGCGCCGCCCAGCCCCCGGGGGTCCACCGCCAGCAGGCAGGCCGCCAGCGCCGCGTCCGCGCGGGGATCGGGGCGCGGCGGCGGGGGCGTCACGGGCCGAACACCTCCTCCACCGCGCGCGCCACGCGGGTGGAGGCCAGCGCATCGTCCAGCGGGTTGCGCCGGAGCCGATGCCGCAGCGCGAGCGGCGCCATGCGGCGCAGATGCTCGAGCCCCGCCTCGCGCGCGCCCTCGAAGGCCGCCAGCGCGCGGGCGACGCGCATGAGGGTGAGCTCGCCGCGCAGCCCGTCCGTGCCGGCGGCCAGGCACAGCCGCGCCGCCTGCTCGATCGTCGCGTCCGGCACGCACACCTCGGCCAGCCTGGCGCGGGCGGCGAGCAGCCGCGCGCGCAGCGCCGCCTCCTCCTCCGCCCATTCGGCGCAGAACCCCTCCGGGTCGCGCTCGAAGGCGTCGCGGCGCTTGATCACCTGCAGCCGCACCGCGAGGTCGGTCGGCGTGGTCACCTCCACCGAGAGGCCGAAGCGGTCGAGGAGCTGCGGGCGCAGCTCCCCCTCCTCCGGGTTGCCGCTGCCCACCAGCACGAAGCGCGCGGGGTGGCGCAGCGAGAGCCCGTCGCGCTCCACCACGTTCTCGCCCGAGGCGGCCACGTCGAGCAGGAGGTCCACCAGGTGGTCCTCCAGCAGGTTCACCTCGTCGATGTAGAGGAAGCCGCGATGGGCGCGGGCCAGCAGCCCGGGCTCGAAGGCCTTCTCGCCCTGCGCGAGCGCGCGCTCGATGTCGAGCGCCCCCACCACACGGTCCTCGGTGGCGCCGAGCGGCAGGTCCACCACCGGCACGGGCGCGCTGACCACGCGCGCGCCCTTGCGCCGGCAGGCCTCGCACAGCGCCGCGGGGCGGCCGGGCTCGCAGTGGAAGCGGCAGCCCTCCACCACCTGCATGGGCGGCAGCAGCGCGGCCAGCGCGCGGATGGCGGTGGACTTGCCCGTGCCGCGGTCGCCCAGCGCCAGCACGCCGCCGATCGCGGGGTCCACGGCGCAGAGCAGCAGGGCGGTCTTCAGCTCCTCCTGCGCCACGATGGCGGCGAAGGGGAAGACGCGCCGCGGCGGCGGCGCGGCGGCGCGGGGCCGGCGCGCGCGGCGCGGCCTGGCGGCGGGCGGCAGCGCGCCGTCCATGCTCAGGCGGGCCGCTTGATCTGGAACTCCGTCCATGCGTCGTCCAGCGCCATCATCAGGTGGTCGATGTCCGCATCCGTGTGCGCGGGCGAGGGCGTGAAGCGCAGCCGCTCCGTCCCGCGCGGCACGGTGGGATAGTTGATGGGCTGCACATAGACGCGGTGCCGCTCCAGCAGCAGGTCGCTGATCTCCTTGCACAGCGCGGCGTTGCCCACCATCACCGGCACGATGTGCGAGGGGTTGGCGAGGTGCGGGATGTGGATGGCGTCCAGCCGCCGCCGCACGGTGGCCACGCGCTCGTGCATGCGCTCGCGCTCGGCGGCGCTTTCCTTCAGGTGGCGGATGCTGGCCGTGGCGCCGGCCGCCACCGCGGGCGGCAGGGCGGTGGAGAAGATGAAGCCCGAGGCGAAGCTGCGCACGAAATCCACCAGCGCGGCCGAGCCCGCGATATAGCCCCCGATCACGCCGAAGGCCTTGGCGAGGGTGCCCTCGATCACCGTCAGCCGGTGCGCCACCCCGTCGCGCTCGGAGATGCCGCCGCCGCGCGGGCCGTAGAGGCCCACCGCATGCACCTCGTCGAGATAGGTCATCGCGCCGAACTCGTCGGCGAGGTCGCAGATGGCGGCGATGGGCGCCACATCCCCGTCCATCGAATAGACGCTCTCGAAGGCGATGAGCTTGGGCGTGCCCGGCGGCAGGGCCGCGAGCTTGTCGCGCAGGTCGCCGAGGTCGTTGTGCTTCCAGATGATGCACTGGGCGCGCGAGTGGCGGATGCCCTCGATCATCGAGGCGTGGTTCTTCTCGTCCGACAGCACCACGCAGCCCGGCACCTTGGCCGCGAGGGTCGAGAGCGTCGCCCAGTTCGACATGTAGCCGGAGTTGAACAGCAGCGCCGCCTCCTTGCCGTGCAGGTCGGCGAGCTCGCGCTCGAGCAGCACGTGGTGGTGGTTGGTGCCGCCGATGTTGCGCGTGCCCCCCGCGCCCGCGCCGCTCTGGTCCAGCGCCTCGTGCATGGCGGCGAGCACCTTGGGGTGCTGGCCCATGTTGAGGTAGTCGTTCGAGCACCACACCGTCACCTCGCGCGCGCCGGAGGGGTGGTGGTGGGTGGCGCGCGGGAACTGGCCCGCATGGCGCTCCAGGTCGGCGAAGACGCGGTAGCGCCCCTCGCGGCGGAGCCCCTCGAGCTGCGTCCTGAACAGGGCTTCGTAGTTCATCGCGGTCGCCTCTCCGGTCCTCAGGGCCTCAGGGGGAGGGCGCGGGGCTTGGCCCGCGCCTCCGGTGACGGGGAAGATGTGCCCGGCCGGCCCCAGGTCCAGAGACCATCGAGGGGCAGGGGCAGCATCAGGAACCAGTGCTCGATCACGGCGAGCGCCATCAGCGCCGCGAGCAGGGTGCTGGCCGTCAGCAGGAAGGGGTCGCTCGCGCCCGCCGCCTGCAGCCCGAGCCACATGGCGGCGAGGGTGCCCCCCGTGACCGAGACGGGGAAGAGGAAGTTCATGTGCCGCCGGCGGAAGTAGCTGGCCAGATGCCCCAGATGCGGGGGCAGCATGCTCTCGCCCAGGTTGCGCGCGCCGAGGAAGATGTTCAGCTTCGCGCTCTGCCGCATCACCCAGAGCAGAAGGTAGGTCCACAGCGCCGTCCGGTTCGGCGCCTCCCACAGCAGCAGCAGCAGCGCGAGGCCGAGCGCGAGCATCGCGAGCTCATGGTGCCAGACCGTGCCCAGCGCCGCGCGGAAGCGGGCGAAGCCCTCCGTGCCCTCGGGCAGCGCCCGGCGGTTGGGGCCGGTGACGTAGCCGGTGAGGAAGGCGAGTTCCTGCCAGGCCCAGACCAGCACGCCGCAGGTGAAGCCGGCATAGGCGCTGGCCGCCGTGAGGCGCTCATCCAGCATGGCGACGCACCACAGCGCCGCCGCGAGCACCAGCGTCGCGCCGACCATCACCCGCAGGTGATGCCGCCGCGGCAGTTGATCGAGCATGAAGACGAGCGCGGTGCCGGCCCACCAGACGAAGACGGCGTAGAGGATGGGCCAGACGTGCTCCACCGCGCGCGCGCCTCAGTAGGCCGGGCTCAGGCGGATCTGCGCCGGCAGCGGCGCCCGCCGCCCCGGCATGGCCAGCAGGCGCAGGAAGGTGGCCGCCGCCTGGGCGCCGAGCAGCCCGCGCCGGGCCTTGGCCGCCAGACCGGGCGCGTGGCGCAGCCGGCCCAGCGCCTCCGAAATCTCGAACAGGCGCTGCAGGCCACGGCCGAAGGCCGGATGGTCCCAGGCGAGGGTGATGGGAAACACCTGCTTGCAGATCTCGGTCGTCTTTTCGAACACCGCCATGTCGTATTCGGTCGGCGTCATGCCCAGCGCCTCGTGGAAGGCGGGGCGGGCGTGGTCGCGCACGTACATGGTGGCGAAGACGGCGAGCTGGAAGAACTTCGCCCAGTAGGCGTTGATGCCCGTGAGCAGCTTCGGGTTGGCGCGCATCAGCAGCGCGAAGGCCTCGCCGTGACGGAACTCGTCGTTGCACCACTTCTCGAACCAGTTGAAGATCGGGTGGAAGCGGCGCTCCGGGTGCTTCTCGAACTGGCGGAAGATGGTGATGTAGCGCGCGTAGCCGATCTTCTCGCTGAGGTAGGTGGCGTAGAAGATGAACTTCGGCCGGAAGTAGTGATACTTCTTCGCCTTCGTCAGGAAGCCGAGGTCCACCCCCACCCCGATGTCCTTCAGGCTGTCGTTGATGAAGCCGGCGTGGCGGGCCTCGTCGCGGCTCATCACCGCGAAGAGTTCCTTGATGTCGGGGTTGCTGATGCGCTTCTTGATCTCGGCATAGAGCACGCAGCCCGAGAACTCGGCGGTGACGGAGCTGACCAGGAACTCCACCAGCTCCTTCTGCAGCTCGGGCGGAAGGTCGTCGAGGCGGAAGGCGTCGAAGCGCTCGTCGCGCACGAAATGGCCCTTGTTGGCGTCGGCGCGGAACTCCTCCATCAGCCTGTCCCACTCGGCGCGGACCGGGCTCACGTCCAGCGCGTCCATCGCCGCGAAGTCGGTGGTGTAGAAGCGCGGCGAGAGCACCGTCTCGGTCGTCGCCATGCGTGTTGTTTCGTTCACCGCGCGGGGCGCGGCCTGCGTCACCGCATTCATGCGCCATACTCCTTCGGCTCGAAGCCGCAGTGGTAGAGCTCGGCCAGCTCCGCGAAGGCGGAGATCTCGGTCCAGAGCTGGGTAAGAGGCCCCGCGCGATAGACCGTCGCGGTGGTCTCGTAGATCGTCGTGCCGCCGAACTCCGGCACGGGCGGCGGGTTGTTCACCACCACCCGGTCGCCGGGGCGCAGCGTGATGCCTTCCGGCACGGCATGGGCGTGCAGGCTGTCGAAGCTCCGCTCGATCTCCACGGTGCAGGGCACGGTGACGACGCGCGGCCCGGCGAGGCTGTCCCAGAACGCCTCCAACGCCTTCCTCATCGTTCTTCTCCTTGCGCAGTCAGCAGCCGGGCGAAGGCGCCCGCATTGGTCGAGCCGAAGGCGGTGAGGTCAACGCGCCGCCCGGTCGCCGTGTCGTCGAGGGTGAGCTGGCCGTCGCGCCACGCGGAGAGGCGGAAGGGCGCCTCGCGCCCCTGCTCCTCCTGGCGGCGTTCGCGCGCCAGCGCCCGCAGCGTGCCGCGCACGAAGCCGCCCTCGGCCACGGGGAAGCGCGCCAGCACCGTGCGCGAGGCGGCGTCGAGGATCAGCACCGAGCCGTCGGGGCCGTCCTCGAAGCGCAGCAGGCGCTGGGCGAGCGGCGCCTCGTCGGGCCGGGTGATCGCGGCGCGGTTCTGCCCGGGCCCCACCAGCAGCAGCGTGCCCGCGATGGCCGCGCTGCCGGCCAGCAGCGGCAAGAGCTGGCGGCGGTCGAGCGGCGCGGCCATGGCTCAGGCCACCGCCGCGCCGGGGAGCCGCACCGGCACGGGCGCGCGCGGCGACTCGAGCGCGGGTGCGGGCTGCGCCGCGCTGGCCGCGAGCGCCCGGGCCAGCACCTGCGCCGCGCCCGCCGTCACGGGAAGACCGCGCAGCATGGGCGCGGTGCGGCCGAGCCGCCATGACCGCAGATGCGGCCAGGCCGCGACGAAGGAGACGCGGTGCTGCGGCATCAGCTCCAGCACGATGTCCTCCGTCCCGTCGGCATGGCGCTTCACGGCGGCGGACTGGATGGCGGCGAAGGGCAGGTTGATGGTCATGGGCAGGGCCACGCCCACGCGCATCACCACGCGGCGGTTGGTGATGGTGTAGATGGTGGCGCGCGCCATCGCCCGGCCGATCAGCGCGAGCACGCCGAGGCAGAGCAGCCCGAGCGCGAAGGACATGGCCAGCGCGCGCAGCCCCTCGCCCCAGCCGCCGCCGCCCGCCGTCACGTCCGCGACATGCCAGGCCATGATCAGCGCGAAATAGAAGCCGAGCCCCTTGAGGTGCAGCGCCCGCCGCGCGAACGGCCACCAGGAGGGGCTGCCCTGCCAGAGGATTCCCTCACCCTCCGGCAGCCGCGCCGGCAGGCCGGGCATCGGCTCGCGCTCATGCTCGGGCATGCCCGGAATGTGCTGGTGACTCATGGCCCGTGACCTCCCGACCTTCCGTCAATGGGCAGCCTGCGCCCCGCGCGGCGGGCGGCGCCTTGATCGGGCGCAACCCGCGCGGGGCGGGCGGTTCAAATCCAGGGCTGGCTGCGCTCCGGCTTGCCGAAGAGCTGCCCGCTCGCGACATAGGCCGAGACGCGGTCCTCCTCGCGCAGCGTGATGGTGTCCGGGTTCTTCAGCGTGGGCGCGAGCTTGAACTGCTCGGCCGTCAGCGTGCGCACGCGGATCACGTTCTTGTCGGAGTGGATGACCATGAGCGGCACGGGCACCATGACGCGCTTGGGCCCCGCATCCGTCTGCACCTCCACCTCGAGGTAGCGGAAGATCACCTCCGACTTGTCGATCCACACATCGACGCAGACGCCGGCGGGCTGCCAGTCGGCGTCCACCACCGTCATGCCGCGCGGGTCGGGATCCTTCGGGTCCACGCTCCATTCGGGGGCGACGCGCAGCGGCACGATCTTGGGCGTGCTGTCGTCGAAGGTCAGGTCCGGCTCGTCGCGGCGCAGGGCGTAGGCGGCGGGCCCCACGCCGTCCACCATGGGGTTGCCTGTGGGAATGAGCGGCGCGCCCGGGGTGGGATCGGCCCAGACCGCATGGATGGGAATCTGCGGGTCCGAGGCCGGAGGCGACTGCGCGGTGCCGCCATGCGGCAGCTTCCAGAACTTCGGCGCCGGGGTGGGCGGGAAGCCCTCCGGCCGGTCATTGGGCTTGCCGGGCGTGACCAGCGGGTAGCCCTCGCGCTTGCTCTCGCGGTTCAGGTAGAGCACCAGCGAGAGGAAGAAGATCCAGAAGGCGTAGAGCGCCGCGGTGACCAGATCGAAGCCCGCGAAGTATGAGCCGTCCATGGTGTCTCTCCTTTCGCCCTAGTGGGCGGTCCTGGGCTCGGAACGGCCGAGCGTTGCAGCAGTCGCATCCGGGGCGGCCATGCCCCGCACCAGCGGGCCGATCGCCGCGATGGCGGCGAACAGCACGACGATCTCGATGAGATAGACGGCGAGGTAGCCGACCACCGGGCCGCTCAGCGCGGGGCCGAGCGCGCCCGCCTCGGCCAGCGCGCCGAGCCCGTCGCGCGTCAGCCCGCCCAGCGCCATGGCCGCGCCCGCCGCCGTGGCCTGCACCGCGCCCCAGACGCCGATGGTCAGCCCCACCTTGTCGGCCGGCGCAGCCTGCATGCAGCTTGTCAGCGTGCCGTGGGCGAACAGCCCCCCGCCATAGCCGATGACCAGCACCGAAAGGGCGAAGACCACCGGGCTGTCCAGCGGCGCGGCCAGCATCACCCCGGCGAATCCCATCGTGCCCCAGCCCAGCCCGTAGCCCGCGATGCGGTTGGCGCAGAACCCCTTCCCGATGGCGTAGGCGGCGAAACAGAAGCCGATGATGCCCCCGGTGGCGAACACCGCCGTGAGCAGCGTCGTGACACCCACGGGCAGGCCGAGGATCTGCCCGCCATAGGGCTCGAGCAGCACATCCTGCGCCGAGAAGCCGAAGGCGCCGAGCCCGACGGCGACGAGCCGGCGCGTCCAGGGCCCGGTGCGGCTCAGTTCGCGCCAGGACTCGGTGAAGGAGGGCTCGGCCGGCAGCCGCGCGCTGCGGCCGGGATCGCGCGCCTCCTGCTTCCACAGCGCGACCAGGTTCAGCACGAGCGTCAGCCCCGCCGCGCCCTGGATCACCTGGATCAGCTTGATCTGGCTGAAGGGCATCAGCAGCGCGCCGAACGCCACCGCGCTGATCAGCAGCCCCACCAGCAGCATGGCCGAGAGCAGCGCCACCACCTGCGGCTGCTTCTCGCGCGGCGAGAGGTCGGTGGCGAGAGCGAGGCCCACCGTCTGCACCATGTGCATCCCCGCGCCCACCAGAAGGAAGGAGATCGCGGCGGAGAGCTGCCCCGTCCAGGCCGGCGCCCAGGTGTCGCCCGAGAGCACCAGAAGCGCGAAGGGCATCATGGCGAAGCCGCTGAACTGGAAGATGGTGCCGAACCACATGTAGGGCACCCGCCGCCAGCCGAGCACCGAGCGGTGATTGTCCGAGCGGAAGCCGATCAGCGCGCGCAGCGGCGCGAAGACGAGCGGCAGCGCCACCATCGCCGCCACCAGCCCCGCGGGCACCTGCAGCTCCACGATCATCACGCGGTTCAGCGTGCCGATCAGCAGCGCCGCCGCCATACCCACGGAAATCTGGAAGAGCGAGAGCCGCAGCAGCCGCGACATGGGCAGCGCGGCCGAGCCCGCATCGGCGAAGGGCAGCCACTCGGGGCCGAGCCGCATCCATTGCCGCGCCAGGCTGAATCCCGGCCGGCTCATCGCCGCACCCATTCATAGGCGTGGGAGGTGTAGAAGCCGCGCGCGACGCGCCGGTGCCGGCCGGGCGCGAAATCCCTCAGCCGCGGCTCGGTGGCGATGAGGCGGCGCAGCCTCGCCTCCGCGAGCGGCTCGATGGCGGGCGCGCGATCGCCGCGAGGGAAGAGCCGCCCGAGCGCGTGGAAGGCCGCGAGCAGCGGCGTGCGCGGCGCGACCGTGAAGAGCAGCGAGCGCCGGCAGCGCGGCGCGACGCGCGCCAGCGCCTCCACGATGTCCTCGGCGCTGTAGTGGATCAGGCTGTCCATCGCCACCACGTGGTCAAAGACGCCGAGCGACTCGTCCAGCATGTCGCCCACCCGGAAATCCGGCTGGTTTCCGGGCAGCGTCGCCGCCCGCTCGCGCGCATGGGCGATGAGGCTGGCGGCGAGGTCCACCGCCACCACCTGCGCCCCCCGCGCGGCCGCCTCGTTGGCCAGGGCGCCCGTGCCGCAGCCGGCATCCAGCAGGCGCAGCCCCGCCATCTCCTGCGGCAGCCAGGAGAGCAGCGTGGCGCGCATCTCCGCCCGCCCCGCGCGCACCGTCGCACGGATGCCCGAGACGGGCGCATCCGAAGTGAGCCGCGCCCAGGCCTCGGAGGCGGTGCGGTCGAAATAGGTCTCGAGCTCGCCCCGGCGGGCGCTGTAGGTCGCGCCGCGCATCAGTCATACCCCAGCAGGTCGAAGATCTCGCGGTCCTTCAGCGCCTCGGCGCCGCAGGGCTCGACGCCGGCCCAGAGGGATTCGGCGATGCGCAGATACTCCTCGCGCACCGCGAGAACCTCCGGCGTCTCCTCCATCTCGAAGAGCGTCGCCTTCTTGAGGCGCGAGCGGCGAATGGCGTCGAGGTCCGGAAAATGGCCGAGCAGCCGCATGCCGGTGCGCGCGTTGTAGCGCTCGATCTGGTCGGTGGCGGCGCTGCGGTTGGCGATGACCCCGCCGAGCCGCACGCCGTAGTTCTTCGCCTTGGCGGTGATGGCCGCGACGATGCGGTTCATCGCGAAGATGCTGTCGAAGTCGTTGGCGGCGACGATGATCCCGCGGTCGGCGTGCAGCAGCGGCGCGGCGAAGCCGCCGCAG
This sequence comes from Roseococcus sp., assembly GCA_046291055.1. Classification (GTDB taxonomy): domain Bacteria; phylum Pseudomonadota; class Alphaproteobacteria; order Acetobacterales; family Acetobacteraceae; genus Roseococcus. The sequence goes on along the minus strand of JBKBSR010000009.1, from coordinate 999 downwards.
ACCACATCGCCCAGCACGTCGAACACCACCACGTCCGTGTCCTCGAGCAGGTGATGCTCCTTCAGCAGCTTCACCGTCTGGCCCACCACATAGCCGCCGCAGCCCGTGCCCGCGGGCGGGCCGCCCGCCTCGACGCACTGCACGCCGGCGAAGCCCTCCACCACGAAATCCTCGGGGCGCAGCTCCTCGGCGTGGAACTCGACGCTCTCCAGCACGTCGATCACCGTGGGGATCATCCGCTTGGTCAGCGTGAAGGTGCTGTCGTGCTTGGGGTCGCAGCCGATCTGCAGCACCCGCTTGCCGAGCTTCGCGAAGGCGACCGAGAGGTTGGAACTGGTCGTGCTCTTGCCGATGCCGCCCTTGCCGTAGACGGCGAAGACCTTGGCCGTCTCGATCTTCGCGAGCTGGTCCATGTGGACCTGCACGCTGCCTTCTCCGTCTCCCGCCTTGGCGCGGTTGGTTCCCCGGATCAGTTCGGTGCGGACGACGTGGTTCATGCGGCCATCTCCGGCGTGACGCCCTCGAGCCTGTCCTCCAGCTCCTCGCCGGCGCGGCGCAGCGCCTCCAGCGTGGCGGCGTCGGGGGCCCAGTAGCTGCGCTCCGTCGCCTCGATGAGGCGGTTGGCGATCTTGACCGAGGCGGTGGGATTGAGCGCGGCCAGCCGCGCACGCATCTCGGGGTCGAGCATGTAGGTCTGCGCGAGGTGCTGATACACCCAGGGCTGCACCTGCCCCGTGGTGGCGGACCAGCCCATGGTGTTGGTCACGTGCTCCTCGATCTGGCGCACGCCCTCGTAGCCGTGCGCGAGCATCGCCTCGAACCACTTCGGGTTCAGCGCACGGGTGCGCGCCTCCAGGCTCACCTGCTCGGCGAGCGTGCGCACCTTGCCCGCGCCGCGCGTCTGGTCGCCGATGTAGACGGCCGTGTCCTTGCCGCCGCGCGCGCGGCGCGCCGCACGGCTGATGCCGCCCAGGCTGTCGAAGTAGTGGCTGATGGTGG
>JBKBSR010000337.1:0-3345 GCA_046291055.1 Roseococcus sp. | reverse complement strand
GCCACCCCGGCGCGCAGCGTGAAGGTGAAGCGGCTGCCGCCGCCGCGCGGCAGCTTCGGATCGCGCGGGCCGGCCTCGATGCCGCCGCCCATCTCCTCGGCCAGCCGCTTGCAGATGGCGAGGCCAAGGCCGGTGCCGCCGTATTTGCGGCTGGTGGAAGCGTCGGCCTGGGTGAAGCGCTCGAACAGCCGGGGGATCTGCGCGGGGTCGAGGCCGATGCCCGTGTCCTTCACGTGGCAGGTCAGCAGCCATTCGCGCGTGCCGCGCTGGCGCTCGGCGCTCACCTCCAGCGCGATCCAGCCCGACTCGGTGAACTTCACCGCATTGCCCACCAGGTTGAACAGCACCTGGCGGAAGCGCCCGGGATCGCCAACCACCTGCGCCGGCAGGGCGGGATCCAGCGCCACCACCAGCTCCACCCCCTTCTGCGCGGCGCGCGGGGCGAACAGCTCCACGATGGTGCCGATCTCGCGCTCCAGCGAGAAGGGCAGGCGCTCCAGCTCCACCGCGCCCGCCTCGAGCTTGGATAGGTCGAGGATGTCGTTCAGCACCATCAGCAGGTGCTCGGCCGAGTTCTGAATGGTCTCGGCATAGCGGCGCTGGATGGGGTCGAGCTTCGTGTCGAGCAGCAGCCCCGTCATGCCGATCACGCCGTTCATGGGGGTGCGGATCTCGTGGCTCATGGAGGCGAGGAAATCCTCCTTGGCGCGGGAGGCGGCGCGCGCCTCGCGCTCGCTCTCCGCCAGCCGCCGCCCCTGCGCCTCCAGCGCCTGGGCCTGGCGGATGACGAGGCCGAGCGCGCCCATGATCGGCACCGCCGCGAGCGCGATGCCCCCCAGCAGCAGCCAGGCCAGCGCGCGCAGCGGCCCGAGGGCGTCGCGCCGGGCGCGCACCACCTCCACCACGAACAGGCCCTGGCGCGTGACGGCGAAGCTGCCGATCACCTCCACCCCGTCCTGGTCGGGGCCGGAATAGGTGCCGCTCTCGCGCCGGGGCAGAAAGTTGCGGAAGGGCCAGGCGCCGGGGTGGATCATCCCCACCCCCTCGCGCCCGCCGTCCGAGCGCGCGAGCAGCGCGCCGTTGAACCCGTGCAGCCGGACAGTCACACCGAAGGCCGCCGCATACTGCTGCAGCACGGAGACGAGGTAGTCGGGGTTCAGCACCGCGATCACCGCGCCCTCGAACACCCCGCCGGGGCCGCGCATGGCGCGGGCGAGCGGGATGGACCACAGCCCCGTCTCGGCGATGGCGCGCGGGCTGGGCCCGGCCAGGAAACGCCCCGCCTCGGGCTGGCCCAGCCGCACCTGCTGGCCGCCGAAGCGCAGCACCCGGAACCAGTCGCGGTCGGCCACGGAGAGGCCGATCAGCCCCTCCTCCGTCGCGCCCACCAGCACGCCCCCGGGATCGGCGATGGCCACGGCGCGGATCTGCGTGAGATCGCGCAGCAGGCCCGAGCGGTCCCCGGAGAAGGCGGCGGCGGCGCGCTCGCGCGGGCGTTCGGCGAGGTCGAGCAGCACGAGGTCCACGGTCTGGATGGCGCGGGTGAGCTGGTCGGCCAGCGCCGCCGCCACCGCCTCGGTGAGCTGTTCGGCGTTGCGCTGCGCCTCGCGCTCGCCGCGATGCACCACCACCGCCCAGACGCCGAGCAGGCAGGCGATGATGACGCCCGCCACCAGCGGATAGAGCCGCGCCGAACGCACCGGCGCGGAGGGCGGCGCGGCGGGGCGCGCGCGCCGCGCGCGGAAGGAGGGCATCCGGAAGGCCATCGCCCGCGACTCTGCCAGGAACGCCGCGCCGCGGCGAGGCTTGCGCCGCGCCCCGCCGCGCCGTTCCGCCGCCGATCCGGCCCGCCGCGCTCCACGCGGCCGGGTCCGGAGGCCCCCTCGTCTCGCGCCCGGGGCGCGCGAGGGCCGAGGCCCGCCGGGGCCCATGGGCCGCCGAGAGGGGCCTGCCCCGCCGGGCCCGCCCGGCGCCGGCTCAGCCGCGCCCCTTCCAGGGCACGAGCCGCCGCTCGGCCAGCCGCATCAGCAGATCGAACAGGTAGGCGAAGGCGCCGATCACCACGATGCCCATCACCACGAGGTCGGTGCGCAGGAAGTTCGAGGCGTTCAGCACCATCTGCCCCACGCCGACATTGGCCGCCACCATCTCGGCGGCCACCAGCGTCGTCCAGCCGAAGCCGAGCGCGATGCGCATGCCGGTCAGGATTTCCGGCATCGCCGCGGGCAGCACCACGTGGCGGATCAACTGCCAGCGCGTGGCCCCGAGCGAGAGCGCGGCGTTCACCTGCTCCGGCGCCACCGAGCGCACGCCCGCGCGGGCGGCGAGGGCGAGCGGCGCGAAGCAGGCGAGGTAGATGAGCACCACCTTCGACGCCTCCTCGATGCCGAACCAGATGACGACCAGCGGCAGGTAGGCGAGCGGCGGCAGCGGCCGGTAGAACTCGATGGGCGGGTCGAAGACGCCGCGCGCGAGGCGCGAGACGCCCATGGCGATGCCGATGGGGATCGCGGTGAGGCAGGCGAGGCCGAAGGCCGAGAGCACGCGGAACAGGCTGAGCGCGATGTGCCCGTCCAGCGTCGCGTCGCCGATCGGCGTGCGGAACCCGTCCCACAGCCGCTCGAGCACGACGAAGGGATGCGGCAGGAAGAGCGGCGGCAGCCAGCGCCGCTCGGTCGCGAGCCACCAGAGCAGCAGCAGCGCCGCGATGGTGGCGAGGCTGATCAGCGTGGCCGAGCGCGGATCGGGCAGCGTGACGCGCGCGCGCGCCGGGCGGGGCGCCTCGCTCACGCCGCCGTCTCCCGCACCCAGGCGAGCGCCTGCTCGCGCAGCGCGATGAAGCGCGCGTCGCTCTTCACGCGGCGCGCGTCGCGGCAAGCGATGAACTCCCGCCCGAAGCCCACCTCCATGCGGTGGGTGATGCGGCCCGGGCGCGGGCTCATCACGATGAGCTCGGTGGCGAGGAAGAGCGCCTCCTCCACGCCATGGGTGATGAAGAAGATCGTCTTGCCCGAGGCGGCCCAGACCTCGAGCAGCAGCTCCTGCAGGCTCTCGCGCGTCAGCGCGTCGAGCGCGCCGAGCGGCTCGTCCATCAGCAGCACCTCGGGGTCGGCCGCCAGCGCCCGGGCGATGCCCACGCGCTGCTGCTGCCCGCCCGAGAGCGCCCAGACCGGCCGGTCCGCCGCATCCGCGAGGCCGACGAGGGCGAGCTTCTCGCGCGCGAGTTCGCGCCGGCGCGCCCGCGGCATGCCCTTCAGCATGGGCCCGAAGGCGACATTCTCCCACACCGGCAGCCAGGGCATCAACGCGTGCTTCTGGAACACCACCCCGCGGTCCGCTCCCGGG
>JBKBSR010000336.1:0-3348 GCA_046291055.1 Roseococcus sp. | reverse complement strand
CTGCGGCAGGCAGGCGAAGGGGTTGGCCGGGTCGGGCGCGCCGCAGCCGGGGCCGAGGATCAGCGCATCGCGCGCATCCTCGCGCGCCAGGGTGCAGGCCAGCACGATGCCGGGCGGCAGCTCCGTCTCCAGATCCTTCAGCGAATGCACGGCGAAATCCACCCGCCCGTCCAGCAGCGCCTCGTGGATTTCCTTTGCGAACAGCCCCTTGCCGCCGATCTCGGCCAGCCGCCGGTCCTGGATGGCGTCGCCCGAGGTGGTGATGGCGTGCTCCTCGAAGGCCTTCATGCCGAGCAGCACGGGGCAGAAGCCGGTCAGCAGCGAGAGGAAATGCCGCGTCTGCCACAGCGCGAGCGGCGAGCCGCGCGTGCCGACGCGCAGCGGAAGGGAGCGCATCCGGCCATGGGCGGGCCGCGCAGGGGTGGCGGTGGCGGAGGACATTGGCGCGTCATATAGGCGGGCGGCGATGAACGAAACCCGAGCCCCCGCATGTCCGATGCGCCCGCCATGTTGAAGCCCGTGCTCGGCATCGAGACGAGCTGCGACGAGACGGCGGCGGCCGTGCTCGACGGCGCGGGGCGGGTGCTGGCCGAGGCCGTGTTCACCCAGACCGAGGAGCACGCCCGCTTCGGCGGCGTGGTGCCCGAGATCGCCGCCCGCGCCCATCTCCAGCGCCTGCCCCCCCTGGTGGCGCGGGTGCTGCAGGAGGCGGGGCTCGGCCTCGAGGAACTCGGCGGGGTGGCGGCCACGGCGGGCCCGGGGCTGATCGGCGGGCTGATCGTGGGCGCGAGCATGGCCAAGGGACTGGCGCTCGGGGCCGGGCTGCCCTTCCTGGCGGTGAACCACCTGGAGGCGCATGCGCTGACGGCGCGGCTGCCGGGGCTGTTCCCCGCGCCGCCGGAGTTTCCCTACCTGCTGCTGCTGCTCTCGGGCGGGCATTGCCAGTGCGTGGCGGTGGAGGGGCTGGGCCGCTACCGCCGCCTGGGCGCCACGCTGGACGATGCGGTGGGCGAGGCCTTCGACAAGGCGGCGAAGCTGATGGGCCTGCCCTGGCCCGGCGGGCCGCATCTGGAGCGGCTGGCCGCCACGGGCGATGCGCGCGCGGTGGCGCTGCCGCGCCCGCTGCTCGGCCGGCCGGGCTGCGACTTCTCCTTCTCCGGGCTCAAGACGGCGGTGGCGCATGCGGTGGCGAAGGGGCTGCCGCACGCCGACATCGCCGCCGCCTTCCAGGCCAGCGTGGCCGCGGTGCTGGCCGATCGCGCGCGCCACGCCCATGCGCTGCTGCCCGAGGCGACGGCGCTGGTGGTCGCGGGCGGGGTGGCCGCCAACCGGGCGCTGCGCGCCGCGCTGGCCGCCGCCACGCCGCTGCCGTTGCTGGCGCCGCCGCAGCGCCTGTGCACCGACAACGCGGTGATGGTGGCCTTCGCGGGGCTTTCGCGCCTGGCCGCCGGCGAGCGCCACGCGATGGACTTCGCCCCGCGCCCGCGCTGGCCGCTCGAGGAGCTCGCCCCGCCCGGATGAAACCCGCGCCACCTGCCGCGCGGGCGCATTGACCCGCCGCCGCCTCGCGGCCAGTTTCGGCCGATGCGCGACCTCGCCCTCACCCCCCGGCGGGACTGGCAGATCTGCGGCCTGATCGGCACGGGGCATTTCCTCAGCCACTTCTACATGCTCTGCCTGCCGCCGCTGTTCCTGGTCTGGCGCGAGGAGTTCGGCGTCTCCTTCGCGATGCTCGGCCTCGCGGTGGCGCTGATGAGCGGCGTGACGGCCGCGCTGCAGACGCCGGTGGGTTTCCTGGTGGACCGGCACGGCGCGCGCCCCTTCCTGGTGGGCGGCACGCTGCTGATGGCGCTCTCCATCAGCGCCATGGCCTTCGTGCAGGACTACCGGCTGATCCTGCTGCTCTGCGTGCTCTCGGGCGTCGGCAACTCGGTGATCCACCCGGCGGACTACGCGATCCTCGCCGGCTCGGTGCGCAAGGAGTTCATGGGGCGCGCCTTCGCGCTGCACACCTTCACGGGCAATCTGGGCTTCGCGCTGGCGCCGCCGGTGGTGGCGCTGCTGCTGCTCGTGATGGACTGGCGCACGGCGCTGCTCATCCTCGGGCTGCTCGGCGTGCCGGTGGTGGGGGCGATCCTGTGGCAGTCGCGCGTGCTGGCCGACCAGCCGCGCGCCCGCAAGGCCGAGGGCGCGGCGGGCGGGGCGCGGCTGCTGCTCTCCCGGCCCATCCTGGCCTTCTTCGCCTTCTTCCTGCTCTCGGCCATGGCGGGCTCGGGCGTCTCGGCCTTCCTCATCACCGTGCTGGGCAAGCTGTGGGACACGCCGGTGGCCGTCGCCTCCATGGCGCTGACGGGCTACATGGCCGGGGCCACGGGCGGCACGCTGGTGGGCGGCTGGTGGGCGGACAAGCGCGGCGGCAACCTGCTCGGCCTGGTGGTCGCGCTGACCGGCGTCTCCATTGCGCTGATCCTCTCGCTCGGCCTGTTCCCCTGGGGCGAGTGGCTGCTGCCCTGGGTGGCGCTGCTGGCGGGGCTGTGCCTCGGCGCCTCGCGCACGCCGCGCGACGTGATGCTGAAAGAGGCCTGCCCGCCCGGCGAGGTGGGCAAGGTGTTCGGCTTCGTCAGCGCGGGGCTGCCGCTGGGCTCGGCGGTGGTGCCGGTGCCCATGGGGCTGCTGATCGACCTCGGCCATCCCGGGCTGGTGCTGCCGGTGGTGGCGCTGCTGCTGGCGCTGTCGCTGCTCTGCGCGGGCGCGGCGCGCGGGATGACGGCGCCGGCCGCGGCGCGCGCGCAGCCCGCGGAATAGCCCGTGGAGGCGCTGGACGCCTGGCTGCGCTACGTGGACGTGCTGGCCATCGCGGCCTTCGCGGCCTCGGGCGCGCTGGTGGCGGCGCGCAAGCGGCTCGACCCCGTGGGGTTCATCCTGATCGGCTGCGCCACCGGCTTCGGCGGCGGCACGGTGCGCGACCTGCTGATCGGCCGCACCCCCGTGTTCTGGCTGTCCGAGCCGCTGCTGATGGGGGTGGGGGTGGGCGCCTCGATGCTCGTCTTCTTCATCGCGCCGCTGGTGCAGAACCAGTATCGCGCGCTGCTCTGGGCCGATGCGGCCGGCATGGCGATCTACGCCGTGCTGGGCACGGAGATCGCGCTGCGCATGGGCGCGGAGGCCTGGGCGGCGGTGCTGATGGGGGTGGTCACCGCCAGTTTCGGCGGCGTGCTGCGCGACGTGATCTGCAACGACATCCCGCTGATCCTCCGCCAGGAGATCTACGCCACCGCCGCCGCGGCGGCGGCGGCGGCCTTCGCGCTGCTGCTCTGGCAGGGCGCGCCGCGCGAGCCCGCCTTCCTG
>JBKBSR010000335.1:0-3358 GCA_046291055.1 Roseococcus sp. | reverse complement strand
CCGGCAGCCCGCGCAGTCTTCGCGCGGGCAGTGGTAGCAAATCTGCGCCGCATCCAGCGTGGCCGCCTCCTGGCGCACCCGCTCGACGAGCCTCACGAGCGCCTCGTAGCGCTGCGGCAACCCGCTGCCCGGGCGGTCATAGCGCCCGGCGCGGATCATGCTTGCCGCCGCCTTGCTCACCCCCAGCACCGCCTGGATGTCCGTCAGCCTCAGCGCCTCATCCCTCATGCCCCGGCCTCCACCGCGTTCCGGCTGGCGCTCGGGCCGCCTTCTGTGGCGGCATGCGATGCGCTATCCTTTGCCGCATGGCCGATGCCGATGAACCCCTCACGCCCGCGCAACTGCTCCAGCATCTCCAGGGCCTGCGGCGAGAGTTCGATGCGCTGCGGGCGCACTCGCTGAGCCTGCGCGTGCAGTTCGACCTGCTGCTCATGGCCATCGAGCGCGCCGACTTCCGCATGCGCGGCTTCAACCCGATCCTTGACGCCGTGGACCGCCTCCACCGCGATCTCATCGCGCAGCGCGCCAACGACCTGTCGGATGCTGACCAGCGCGCCGCCGAGCAAACCGAGCTGCTGCTCGAGGCTTGCGAGAATCTGCGCAAGACCATGCGCATGGATTGATGCGCTCATTGCCCACCCCCTTCCACCGCATGCCGGTTGGCGCTCCAGGCCAGCGCCGCATCCAGCACCTGCATGGTGAGCGTGGTCACACCCTGCGCCTCCATGATCGCGCGGCACTCCTGCGCCAGCTCCAGCGCATCGCGCCACACACCCTTGCGGCAGCCGATCCAGAAGCGCGTGACCACTTCCTTGTCAGCTACGTCGCCCAGGATGGTCCGCATGACGTGCGCGTAGGTCTCGGCGCGGTCGAGTAGCCCCATGCGGCAGCGCTTCGCGCCGATCCTGGAGCCAAGCTGCACCAGATAGTCGCGACTGCGCGGGCTCACGAACTGCCGCTCGTAGAGCTCGGTGCCCACCAGCAGCACCGCCACATTGCACTCGTCGGCCAGATACCGCAGCGCCTCCAGGCCGCGCCAGTTGAGCTTGTTGGCCTCGTCCACCACCAAGAGCCGCCGCGTGGCCGGGTCAGCCTCCACCCGCGCCGACAGCAGCCGATCCACCGCGCCGTGGCCTTCGATGCCCAGCGCCGCCGCCGCCTCGCGCAGCAACTGGTGCCGCGTCATCCCGCCCCAGCAGGCGATGCGCGCGCCGCCCAGCCGCTCGGCAATGGCGCGCGCCGCCGTGGTCTTGCCCGTGCCGGGACTGCCCACGATCTCGCCGATCGGGTGATCGGCCGCCATCACCCGCTGCGCCGTCAGCAACGCCTCTTTCAGATACTTGGTCTCGCGCCGCTTGGCCTCGCGCGTCTCATGCAATGCGTGCACCTTGCCCTCTTGTGTCATCCGACTTTCCTTTCGTCCGATTCAAGCCACTGGCGGATCGCCTCCGCCTCCTCATCCACCACCCCGTGGCGGTTGGCCACGAGGTCAGGATTCCTCGGCGCCGCCAGCGCCAGCGCCTGCTCCAGCGCCGCGCGGCGGGCGTCCGCCATCGCCTGCGCCTCGGGTACGAGCTCGATGCGCCGCGCACGGGCGGCGGCGGCATCCACCACCTCGGCCACCCGGCCCAGGCGTGCGAACTCGCCCAGCAGGTCGCGCGGGTCGAGCCACGCCACCTGCCCGCGCATCACCTCCACCACCTCGCGCGCTTCCGAGGCGAGGCGGGCCGCGTGCTTGGCCCCTTCCGGGTCGCCCCACGCAAACACCGGCATGGGCGTGGCCGCCGCGACGAATCGATTGCGGTGGAACACATAGGCCGCATCCGGCGCATGCCGCGGCCAGCGCACGGTGACTTTCTCGCCATCGAGCGCGATGAGCTGCTGGTCGTAATACGTCCAGCCGCCCACCCGCACCTGCCCCATGCGGCAGCGCACCTCGTGCGTCTCGCCGAAGGCGAAGCCCAGCACCTCCGCCGGCGCGTGGTAGGGCTCGAACCCTTCGGCCAGAAACTCGGCCATGCGCTCGGCCGGGCTCTTGCCGGCGAGGTGCCCTTCTTGCGGCGTGGCGTTGTAGGCCGCCACCGCCTGCGCGATGAACCCCTTGAGGTCTTCGACCGGGATGGGCGTCACGCCTTTTCCGAGGGTGGCCACCTTCTTGCGCATCCGGTCGGACCCGGAAAACGCCGGGTGCCAGCCCATGAAGCGCAGCAAATTCCCGAACGCGCCCTCAATCAGCTTCGCCCGCGGCTTAAACGGCAGGCTGCGCGTCACGATGCCGAAATGCTCCCCCGCCATCGGCGCATCCCACACCCCGCCAAAGGCGCCTTGCGTCAGCCGCGTGAGCTCACGCCACGCATCGAGCATCTGCGCCCAGCTGTATTCCGAGCCGTTGTCCAGATACAGCCGCTTGGGCATCCCGAACGGCGCGCTCTGGCACATGGCCGTGAATGACAGCGCCACATGCTCCCGCCGCACCCCCGCGCCCTTGCCCGGCAGGTGCCCGGTGATATGGATCATGTTGGTCGCCGCGTCCATCCAGGCGATCAGCCGCGCCCAGGCCACCTCGCCATCGGGGCGCAGCACCGGAATGTCTGCCGGCGACACATCGCCGAACACGCAATCGCCCGGCTTCAAGGCCGCGCGCGTGCGCATCACGGCGGGCGTCCGGTCGTAGAATCCCTTGGCGTCGCGGTCTTTGAGCGCCACCAGGCTGAACCGCCGCTCGCCCTCCACGAAGCGCCGGGTCAGCTTGCAGATGCGCCGGGCCGCGCTCTCCGCGCAGCCGATCTCGGCCACGGTCAGCGCAATGAGCCGGGTCTCGGCCAGCATCGCCACCTGCCGCCAGGATGGCTTTCCCTGTTGCGCCCACAAGCCGCGCACCACCTGCGTGACCTCGGCGGCGATCTCCAGCATCCGCGCCTGGCTCACCCGGTGCGAGCGCATCTCCGCCTCCCAGGCGGCCGCCAGGATCACCCGCGCCTGGCCCTTGTCCGCCCTGTCCTTGTCCACCAGGGCGGCATCGCCACCCAGTCTGAAGGCTTTCACCCACCGATACAGCGTCGCCGCCGTGGTCTGGTGCGCCTTGGCGTGCGCCTCGATCTGGGCGCGGCCCTTGATCTCGCCAGAGAGGATCGGCGCGATGATGAGCTTCCTGCGCGCCGCCTCGATCAGCCGCTCGTCCTTGGCGCTGGCCGGTGTTGACGTAACAGTAAAGGTGGCTTGGGCAGCCGGTCCAGTGCCACCCCCGCCGGTGAGCCCACCCGCTCCGGTGGCCGCCAGAGCTGTCGAAGACAAGGCAGGAGAGGGCAACCCCACCCGGATAGGCTCGCCGCCGGGGGCGGGCAGAACGACAGAAGGC
>JBKBSR010000334.1:0-3363 GCA_046291055.1 Roseococcus sp. | reverse complement strand
CGCCACGCCGACCGGCTGGCCCGGGCGCTGGCGCATGTGATCAACATCCTCGACCCCGAGGCCGTCGTGCTGGGCGGGGGGCTGTCGAACATGGCGCATCTCTATGAGGCGCTGCCGCGCTTCATCCCCCGCCATGTCTTCTCGGACGCGGTGCGGACGCAGGTGCTGCGCGCCGCCCATGGCGACAGCTCGGGGGTGCTGGGGGCGGCGCGGCTCTGGCCCTGAGCGCGAGGCGGGGCGCGGAGCGTGCCCCGCGGCCGACCGCTTGCCGGCCGGGCGGGACACTCCCACCCTGCCGGCATGCAGGCCCTCTGCCGCGACTGCTTCGCGACCGATCCGGGCGAGGGGCCGGCCTGCCGCCGCTGCGGCGGGCGGCGCCTTCTTCGCCACCCCGAGCTCTTCGCGCTCGCCATCGCGCATGTGGACTGCGACGCCTTCTACGCGAGCGTCGAGAAGCGCGACCGGCCGGAGCTGCGGGCCCGGCCGGTGATCGTGGGCGGCGGGCGGCGCGGCGTCGTCTCCGCCGCCTGCTACGTGGCGCGCACCCGGGGCGTGAAGAGCGCCATGCCCATGTTCAAGGCGCTCGCCGCCTGTCCCGACGCGGTCGTGATCAAGCCCGACATGGCGAAATACGCCGCCGAGGCGGCGCGCATCCGCGCGATGATGGAGGCGCTGACGCCGCTCGTGCAGCCGCTCTCCATCGACGAGGCGGTGCTCGATCTCTCCGGCACCGAGGCGCTGCACCGCGCGCCGCCCGCCGTCGTGCTGGCGCGCTTCGCCGCGGCGGTGGAGCGCGAGGTGGGGGTGACGGTCTCCATCGGCCTCGCGGCCAACCGCCTGATGGCGAAGCTCGCCGCCGAGCGCGACAAGCCGCGCGGCTTCGCCGTGATCGGCCCGGGCGAGGCGGCGGCCTTCCTCGCGCCGCAGCCGGTGGGGGCGCTGCCCGGCATCGGCCCGGCCGCGGCGAAGCGGCTGGCGGCGGGGGGAATCACGCGGCTCGGCCAGCTCGCGGCGCTCGACGACCGCGTGGCGCTGGCGCGGCTGGGCGAGGAGGGGCCCGCCCTCGCCGCCCGGGCGCGCGGCGAGGATCCGCGCCCCGTCACCCCGGGGCGCGAGGCGAAGAGCGTGAGCGCCGAGACCACCTTCGAGGAGGATCTCCGCGGCCTGGCCGAGCTGGAAGCGGTGCTCTGGCGGCTGGCGGAGAAGCTCGCGGCCCGGCTGGCCGCCAAGGGGCTGGCGGCGGGCGGCGTGGTGCTGAAGCTCAAGACCGCGCGCTTCGAGACGCGCACGCGCCAGACGCGGCTTCCCACCCCCTCCCGCCTGCCCGAGACGCTGTTCGAGGCGGCGCGCCCCTTGCTGGCGCGCGAGGCGGACGGAACCGCCTTCCGCCTGCTCGGCCTGGGCGCGCAGCCCCTGCTGCCCGGCGCCGAGGCCGACCGGGGCGACCTCGCGGACCCCGAGGCGCCGCGGCGGGCGGCCAGGTGGCGGGCGGTGGAGGCGCTGCGCGCGAGATTCGGGCCGGGCGCGGTGGGCCCGGGCCGCGGGCTGCGGCGGAAGTGAGGCTCAGAGAGGCTTCTGCGCCCGCTCCAGCAGGCGCTGGAAGAAGCCGGGCCTCTTGGCCGGCGTGGCCGCGGCCTGTTCGGCCTTGCGCGCCTCCTCGGCCTCGGCGCGGGCGCGGCGCTCCTTGTCCTTCAGCCAGGCATCGAGGCTCATGCCCGCCTTGGCGGCGCGCTTCTCCTCATAGGCGCGCTGGCCGGGGGTGAGCTTGCTCGCGTCCATGGGCGGTCCTCGGCGTCGGGGTGTCGCCGCGCTATGTGCCGGCGCGACCGCCGCCCTGCAAGACGGGCTTGCCGCCGCCCCGCCGCCGCGCGAGAGGGGGCGCATGGACGCGAAGGTGAAGGCGCATATCTGGGTCTCCATGGCCCTGCGGCTCTCGGACATGGCGGGCCGCCCGGCGGTGGTGCTCCGCAAGGGCGACCCGGATTCGGGCGGCATCCTCTGCGTGCTGCGCGCGCGCGAGGGGCAGGTGGTGCTGGCCCAGGCGCGCGACGCCGAAGGCCGGCCCGCCTGGCTGCGCGGCACCGGCCCCGCGCCCGTCAGCGAGGAGGCGGCCAGCGCCTATGTCGAGCGCCAGGTGAAGCGCGACCCCGACCTCTGGGTGCTGGAGTTCGAGGCGCCGGACCTGATGCCTCCCTTCGAGGCACGGCTGATCTGACGGTGCGCGCCGCCCCCGCATGAAGGGGGTTTCATTCCATCGTCGGCATGCCTAACTACGCCGGGCCGGCGCGCCGCGCGCTCCGGGCCCATCACGCTGAAGGGGACACCCAGCCGCTTGGCCGCCGCCTCCCTCATGCCCTCCGCCGCCGCCTCCTGGCGCGTCACGGCGCGGCGCTTCTGGCGGCTCGCCGGCGGTTTCTGGAGCGAGCGCGGCACGCGCGGCGCGGCGCTGTCCGTCGCCCTGCTGCTCGCGCTCCTCGCCGGGGCCGAGGTGGCCCTGATGCTGCGTTTCAACACCTGGAACCGCGACCTGTTCGACGCGCTGGAGCGCCGCGACGCCGAGGCGGTGCTCTGGGAATGCGGGGTGCTGGTGCTCATCGTCGCGGGGTTCTGCGTCGCCTCCGCGGGGCAGCTGCTGTGCCGGCGGCGGCTGGCGCTGGGGTGGCGCGACTGGCTGGGGGCGCGGCTGACCATGCTCTGGGTCGGCGCGGGGCTGGGCTCGGCGCCGCCCAATGCGGACGGGCGAATCGCCGAGGATGTGCGCGTCTCGACCGAGGAGTGGGTGGAGCTCTCCGCCTCGCTGCTGCACGCGCTGATCACGCTCGCCACCTTCGTGGGCGTGCTCTGGGTGCTCTCGGACCATCCGCCCATCACGCTGGGCGGCGTGGAGTTCGGCCTGCCCGGCTATCTGCTCTGGTTCGCCATCCTCTACGCGCTGCTGGGCATGTTCGTGGCGGTGGCGGCGGGGCGGGCGCTGATCCGCACCACCGACGAGCGCCAGGCGAAGGAGGCGGAATACCGCGCGGCGCTGGTGCGCGCCCGCGACACGGCGGAGCAGGGCGGGGTGGACTCGCGGCGCCTGCACGGGCTGTTCGGGCAGCTCGCCGCCGCCTTCGAGCGGCAGTCCCGCGCCTTCGCCAAGCTCGAGTTCTTCGTCTGCGCCGTGACGCGGATCGGCTTCGGCCTGCCCTTCCTTGTGGCCACCCCGGCCTATCTCGCGGGCGCGGTCACGCTGGGCTGGGTGATGCAGGCCGCGCAGGCCTTCCAGACCGTGGCCGAGGCCCTCTCCTGGCCGGTCAAGCACATGCCGCGCCTCGCCCAGTGGCGCGCCTCGGCCGAGCGCGTGCTGGCGCTGGCCGATGCGGC
>JBKBSR010000333.1:0-3379 GCA_046291055.1 Roseococcus sp. | reverse complement strand
CGGCGGCCCCCCGACGCCGCGCTCGCCAGCGCCATGGGCGTCTCAGGCCGCCCGTGCGCCGTCCGGGATCATGGGCGGCGCGCCGTCGCGCTCCGCGCCGACCGGCATGGCGGCCAGCTCGCTCGACACCAGCTCCTCCTTGCGCGGGAGATCGTTCAGCGATTTCAGGCCGAACTGGTCCAGGAACTTCGCCGTGGTGCCCCAGAGCGTGGGGCGGCCCGGCGATTCGCGCCGCCCGCGGGGCGCGACGAGCCCCGCCTCCAGAAGCGCCTCCAGCGTCGTCTGCGCGAGGCTCGCGCCGCGGATCTCCTCGATTTCCGCGCGCGTGACGGGCTGGTGGTAGGCGATGATGGAGAGCGCCTCCATCGCCGCCTTGGGCAGCCGGCGGGGCGCCTCCACCACGCGGGTGATGGCGGGGGCGAGGTCGAGCGCGGTGCGGAAGGCGTAGCCGCCCGCCACCTCCACCAGTTCCACCGCGCGCCCGGCGGTCTGGGCGGCCAGCGCGGTCAGCACCGCCTGGGCGTCCACCCCCGCGGGCAGGGCCATCTGCACCCGCGCCGCCGGCACCGGCCGGTCGGAGGCGAAGATCAGCGCCTCGGCGATGCGCAGGGCGCGGGCGAAATCCGGATTCTCCTCAGGCGACATGCGGCAGCTCCCCCATTCCCGGCTTGACGAGGATCGGCGCGAAGGGCGCGTCCTGCTTGAGGTCGATGGCCCCGTTCCGCGCCGCCTCCAGCGCGGCGACGAGGGTGCTGGCCAGCGCGGCCCGGCGGTCCAGCGGGCTGCGCAAATCCTCGGGCAGGAAGGCCGAGAGGGTGGACCAGCCCGGCCCCGCCCTGCCGATCAGCGCGCGCAGCCGCGCCAACGCCTCGGCCACCGACCACAGCTTGCGCGGCTTGGGCGTGAAGGGGCGGTTGGCCACGCCCCGACGCCGCGCCTCGGCATAGGCGCGCAGCAGCCCGGCGAGGTCCGCCACCAGCCCGGACCGGTCCTCGACCGTCAGGGATTCGGGCGCGCCGCGGGCGAAGGTCTCCCGGCCGAGCTGGGCGCGGCGCGAGAGCCACTCCGCCGCCGCGCGCATGCGGTCGAGCTCGGCGAGGCGCTCGGTCAGGCGCTGGGCGGCCAGCAGGGGATCCTCCTCCTCCGGCCCGCGCTCCTCCTCCGGCACCAGCAGGCGGGACTTCAGCCAGGCGAGCCAGGCGGCCATCACCAGCCACTCGGCGGCAAGCTCGATGCGCACGCGCCGCGCGCCCTCGATCACCGCGAGATACTGGTCCACCAGCGCGAGGATGCTGATCTGCCGGATGTCCACCTTCTGCGCGCGGGCGAGCTCGAGCAGCACGTCGAGGGGGCCCTGGAAGCCCTCCAGCTCCAGCAGCAGCGCATCGGCCTCGGCGGTCGCGCTCACGGGATGTCGTGCCCCGCGGCGCGCAGCACCAGGCCGAAGCCGGGGCGCACCAGCTCCCGCAGGAACCACTCCATCGGCCGGAACTCGGGGATCGCCATGGGCAGCAGGAACAGCACCCCGATCACGAGGAAAAGCCCGACGGGCTCGAGCCGCGCCCAGGCCATGGCGGCGCGGAAGGGCAGCAGCCCCACCAGGATGCGCCCGCCATCCAGCGGGGGAACGGGAAAAAGGTTGAACAGGCCGAGCACCAGGTTCGCCAGGATGAACAGACCCAGGAAGCGATAGAGGAAGGCGGCCGAGTCGGCCGAGAGAAGCGGCTCCGCCCACAGCGCGGGGTGCAGGGCGAAGGCGGCGGCGAGCGCAAGCACCGCGTTCATCGCGGGCCCCGCCGCCGCCACCCACATCATGCCCGCGCGCGGGTCGGCGAAGTTGCGAACATCCACCGGCACCGGCTTGGCCCAGCCGAACAGGACATCCACCCGCCCCGTCGCGAGAAGCTGCGAGACGAGCAGGATTCCCGGCAGAAGCAGCGTGCCGACGGGGTCCACGTGGCGCAGCGGGTTGAGCGAGACGCGCCCCATCAACGCCGCGGTCGGGTCGCCGAGCGCGCGGGCGGCGTAGCCATGCGCCGCCTCGTGGAAGGTGATGGCGATGACGGCGGCCAGCACCGCCGCCGCCGCCTCGGGCAGCCAGTCAGGCATGGGCGGGCAGCGCCGCGCGGGCGGCGGCCAGCCGCGCCTCGGCGGCGGGGGAGAGGAAGGGGGCGGCCTCCAGCACCTCGGCCGTTTCCGCCGTCACGCCCGAGCAGTGCAGCACCGCGTCGCAGCCCGCCGCCAGCGCCGCGCGCGTCCGCTCGCCGAGCGCCCCCGAGAGGGCGCGCATGGCGAGGTCGTCCGAGACCAGGAAGCCCTGGAAGCCGATCTCGCCGCGGATCACCCCTCCGATGACGCGCGGCGAGAGGGTGGCGCAGCGCGCCTCGTCCCAGGCGGGATAGAGGATGTGCGCCGTCATCGCCCACAGATCAGGGGCGGCCAGGGCGCCGAAGGGGGCGAGATCGGCCTCCATCGCGGCCGCCGACTCCGCCACCACCGGCAGCGCCTCGTGGCTGTCCAGCCGCGCCCGGCCATGGCCGGGGATGTGCTTGAGCACCGGGATCACCCCGCCCGCGCGCAGCCCCGCCACCCAGGCGGCGCCGAGCCGCGCCACCTCGGCCGGCTCGGCGGAGAAGGCGCGATCGCCGATCACCCCATGCGCGCCGGGCAGGCGCAGATCGAGGCAGGGGGCGCAGACCACGTCGAACCCCTCGGCGGCGCAGAGCCGGCCGATGGCCTCGGCGTTGGCGCGGGCGGCCTCGGCGGGGCCGTGCTCGAAGCGGGCGGCGGGCGGGAACTCCGGCCAATGGGGCGGAGCAAGCCGCGCCACCCGCCCGCCCTCCTGATCCACCAGGATGGGCGCGCCCTCGCCCAGCAGCTCGCGCAGCGCAGCCGTCAGCGCGCGAAGCTGCGCGGGGGACTGGATGTTGCGCCGGAACAGGATGGCGCCGAGCGGCCGGCGCCGGACGAGCAGCGCCTCCTCCTCCGCCGTCAGGGCGGGGCCGGAGACGCCGATGATGGCCGCGCGCACGCCGCTACCCGGGCGGCACCACGCAGGCGCCGCCGCGCACACGCACCTGCTCGCACAGCGCGCGCGCCGCCTCGCGGTCGGCCAGGCCGCCCACGCGCAGCCGCCACAGCGGGGGCTGGCCCTCGCGCTCGAAGCGGCTGATCACGGGGCTGCGACCGGCGAGTTCCGGCACCCGGGCGCGCAGCCGCTCCCATTCCTGGCGGGCGGCCTCCTCGCTGCGCAGCGCGCCGAGCTGGATCATGGCGCGGCCCTGGGCCGCGGCCGGGCGCTGCGCCGGGGCGGCGGCCGCGGGCGGGCGCGGCTGGGCCGCGGCGGGCGGGGCCGCGGCGGGCTGCGCCGGCGCGGGCT
>JBKBSR010000332.1:0-3450 GCA_046291055.1 Roseococcus sp. | reverse complement strand
CGCGAACTTCACGAGCTCCGCATCGCGGAAGGCCGTGAAGTCGCGGCTGTTGCGATAGACGATGGGGGTGGCGAGGCGCTGGAACCCCTCGATCACGCCGGGCTGGCGCAGCGCGCGCTCGCAGGCCGCGTCCAGGCGCGCGACGAGTTCGGCCGGCGTGCCGGCGGGCGCGAACAGCCCCGACCAGATGCCATAGACGATGTCGTGCCCCAGCTCGCGCAGCGTGGGCGTGTCGGGGAACTCGGGCGTGCGGCGCTCGCTCAGGATCGCCACCGCGTGCAGGTTGTTCGCGCGCAGCGTGCCCGGCTGGTCGGCGAAGAGGCTCACGTCGCCGCGCATCAGCGCCACCACCGCCTCGGCGTTCCCTCGGAAGGGGATGTGCGTCATCTCCACGCCCATGGCGCGCGCCATGGCCACGGTGGCGATGTGCGGCATGGAGCCGGGGCCGGTGCTGGCGAAGTTGAAGGCCCCGCGCGCCTCGCGCGCGCGGGCGGCGACCTCGGCCATGCTGCGCGGGCCGCCGGGGGCGGCCATCACCACCACCGGCGTGTCCGCGATCTGGCAGATGGGCTGCAGGTCGCTGGGCCTGTAGGGCAGGTCGTTGCGGAAATTGGGCTGGATGGCGATGGCCCCGATGGGCGAGAGCAGCAGCGTCTGCCCATCGGGCCGGGCGCGCGCCACCTCCGCCGCGCCGATGGCGCCGGCCGCGCCGATCGTGTTCTTCACCACCACCTGGGCGCCCAGCGCGGCGGAGAGTTCCGGCGCGAGCAGCCGCGCCATCAGGTCCGAGGGCCCGCCGGCGACGAAGTTCACCACCAGCGTGATGGGCTGGCCCTGCGCCCGCGCCGTGGCGGCGAGCAGCAGGGCGGGCGCCGCGAGCGCCGCGCGGCGGCCGAGGGCGTGCATTGTTTCCTCCGCTTCCTGTCCTTGCGGGGAGGCTAGCGAGCCCGGCCCGGCGGGCGCAACGCAAACCGGCCGGCGCTATGCCTCCACCTCGCAGCGGGCCCGCAGGATCGTGCCCACCACGAAGACGGTGCGCGTGCGCCGCGCCTCGGCCCCGTCGTAGCTGAAGGCGCAATGCGGGGTCCAGGTCACGATCTGCTGCGCCTCCACCTCGATGCGCAGGCTGCCGATGTCCTGCAGCAGGTTGCATTGCCGCTGGCCGAGCGCGAGCGTCGTCCAGGCCGATGTGTGGCGCGCGCCCTGCCAGTCCGTGTAGGTGAGGCGGCTGCGCACGATGTAGCCCGCCTGGTTGGCGACGCAGATGCGCGCCACCTGCTGCGCCCCGGCCGGGGGCGCGGCCGGCGGCGCGAAGAGCCCGAGCCCCAGCGCGAGGGCGGAGACGGCGATGATGCGACGGGCCATGGCGGTTCCTCCTGCTCCGGCACGCCGCCATCCTGCCCGCGCGCGGCGCGGCGCGCCAATCGGCCGCAGTGATCGTCGGCATCGGCGCCGCCTCGCCCCGCCCTGCCGCGCATGCTACGCCACGGGCGGAAGGAACGGCCGACATGAACCCCATCCCCCCGCGCCCCGTGGACCAGGTGATCGCCGCCGCGCGCGCGTTCCTGGGCGAGCGGATCACGCTGAACGACGCCATCCGCCGGCAGCACAGCCGCGGCGAGGACACGACGCGCCCCACCCTGCCCGACGCGGTGGCCTTCGTGGAGAGCACGGAGGAGGTGAGCCGCCTGCTCGCCCTCTGCCACACGCATCGCGTGCCGGTGGTGCCCTTCGGCGCGGGCACCTCGCTCGAGGGGCATGTGAACCCGGTGCGGGGCGGCGTCTCCCTCGACCTCTCGCGCATGACCGCGATCCTGGAGGTGAGCGCGGAGGACATGGACTGCCTGGTGGAGCCGGGCGTGACGCGCCAGCAGCTCAACGCCCATCTGCGGGATCAGGGGCTGTTCTTCCCCGTGGACCCGGGCAGCCACTGCACCCTGGGCGGCATGTGCGCCACCCGCGCCAGCGGCACCAATGCGGTGCGCTACGGCACCATGCGCGAGAACGTGCTGGGCCTCGAGGTGGTGCTGGCCGATGGCCGCGTGATCACCACCGGCGGGCGCACGCGCAAGGCGGCGCACGGCTACGACCTCACGCGGCTCTTCGTCGGCAGCGAGGGCACGCTGGGCGTCATCACCCGCATCCGTCTGCGCCTCGCCGGCATCCCGGAGGCCATGGTCTCCGCCGTCTGCGCCTTCAAGACGCTGGAGGGGGCGGTGAACAGCGTCATCGCCACCATGCAGGCCGGCATCCCCGTCGCGCGGATCGAGCTGCTGGACGAGGCGCAGATGGCGGCCTGCATCGCCTACTCGAAGCTCGATCACCTGCGCGCCGCGCCCACCCTGTTCCTCGAGTTCCACGGCAGCGAGTCGGGCGTGGCCGAGCAGGCGGAGGCGGTGCAGGCCATCGCCGCCGAGCATGGCGGCAGCGGTTTCGAGTGGGCGCGCGAGGCCGAGGCGCGCAACCGGCTGTGGCAGGCGCGGCACGACGCCTACTGGGCCGGCATCGCCTGGCGGCCGGGCAAGCGCGGCATCACCACCGACGTGTGCGTGCCCATCTCGCGCCTCGCCGAGGCGCTGCTCGGCGCCAAGGCCGACATCGCGGCCAGCGGCTTCGAGGCGCCCATCGTCGGCCATGTGGGGGACGGCAACTTCCACACCATCATCCTGGTGGACGAGGGCGACGCGGCGCAGATGGAACGCGCCTGGGAGCTGGACCGCAGGATCGTCGCGCGCGCCCTGGCGCTGGGCGGCACCTGCTCGGGCGAGCACGGCGTGGGGCTCGGCAAGCGCGAGTTCCTGGAGCGCGAGCACGGCGCGCAGGCGCTCTCGGTCATGCGCGCGTTGAAGGCGACGCTCGACCCGCACGGCATCATGAACCCCGGCAAGCTGCTGCCCGACGCGCCGGCATGAGCGCGCCCGCGCCCGCGGGCTTCCTGCCGCCGCTGCTGGCGCTCGCGCTCGGCCATGTGTTCTCCAACGCGGTGCGCACCCTGCCCGCGGTGGCGACGGACGTGCTGACGCGCGACCTCGCCATCACCGCCGAGACGCTGGCCGCCATCACCGGCGCCTTCCCCGCCGCCTTCGCCCTGGCGATGATCCCGGTGGGGGTGGCGCTCGACCGCTACGGGGTGCGGCCCGTCTCGCTCACCCTGCTCGGCATCGGGGCGCTGGGCTGCGCGGTGGCGGCGCTGGCGCCGGGGGCGGGGACGCTGCTGCTGGCGCAGATCGTGCTCGGCATCGGCTGTTCGGGGATGCTGATGGCGCCGATGACCTATGCGGCGCGGGTGCTCGATCAGGGGCGGTTCAACCTGTGGTCGGGGCTGATCCAGGCGATCGGCAACGGGGGGATGCTGCTCTCCGCCAGCCCGCTCGCCATCCTCGTCGAGGCGGAGGGCTGGCGGGAGGGGTTCTGGGCCTGCCTCGGCCTCACCGCGCTCGCCTTCGCCGC
>JBKBSR010000331.1:0-3457 GCA_046291055.1 Roseococcus sp. | reverse complement strand
GCGGCTCGAGGCCCTTGAACACCTCGCCGAAGACGCGGTCGAAGCGGTCGAGGTGGCGTTCGTCCTTCACCAGCGTGGCGCGCGCCAGGTAGTAGAAATCCTCCAGGTCATAGGCGGCCACGCCGGCCTTCATCGCCCCCATCAGCGCGAGCCATTCGGTGATCGAGGCCGGCAGCCCCGCCTTGCGCAGCGCGTGGATGAAGGGGGCGAACATCAGCGCCGCGCGCGGGAGAGGAAGGCCAGCCGCTCGAACAGGTGCACGTCCTGCTCGTTCTTGAGCAGCGCGCCGTAGAGCGGCGGCAGCGCCGCCTTGAGGTCGGAGGACCGCAGCGCCTCCGGCGGCATGTCCTCGATCATCAGCAGCTTCAGCCAGTCCAGCAGCTCGCTCGTGGCGGGCTTCTTCTTCAGCTCGTTCACCTCGCGGATCCGGAAGAACACCTCCAGCGCCTCGCGCGCCAGCTCGGCGCGCAGGTTCGGGTAGTGCGCCTGCAGGATGCGCTCCATCGTCTCGCGGTCGGGGAAGCGGATGAAGTGGAAGAAGCAGCGGCGCAGGAAGGCGTCGGGCAGCTCCTTCTCGTTGTTGCTGGTGATGATCACGATGGGGCGGTGCTTCGCCGTCACCGTCTGCCGCGTCTCGTAGACGTGGAACTGCATGCGGTCGAGCTCGAGCAGCAGGTCGTTGGGGAACTCGATGTCCGCCTTGTCGATCTCGTCGATCAGCAGCACCACGGGCGTGTCGCTCTCGAAGGCCTCCCAGAGCTTGCCCTTGACGATGTAGTTGGAGATGTCGCGCACCCGCGGGTCGCCGAGCTGGCCGTCGCGCAGGCGGCTCACCGCGTCGTACTCGT
The DNA here is from genome assembly GCA_046291055.1 of Roseococcus sp. Lineage (GTDB taxonomy): Bacteria > Pseudomonadota > Alphaproteobacteria > Acetobacterales > Acetobacteraceae > Roseococcus. The sequence goes on along the minus strand of JBKBSR010000331.1, from coordinate 2,609 downwards.
AGAGGCCCTGCTGCGCCTTGGTGGTGGACTTGATGTGCCACTCGATGAGCGGCAGGCCGAGGCTGTGCGCGATCTCCTGCGCCAGCACGGTCTTGCCCGTGCCGGGCTCGCCCTTCACCAGCAGGGGGCGCTGGAGCGCCACGGCGGCGTTGACCGCCACCTCCAGCTCCCGCGTGGCGACGTAGCGCTCGGTGCTGCGGAACTTGCGCAAGGGGGGCGTCCTTCCTGATCTCGTCCCATCTTCACCCGGGGGCGCGCTTCCGGCAAAGCGGGGCCATGGACCCCTATTTCCTCTCGCTGGTCTGCCTCGGCATCGCCGGGATGATCGAGGCGCGCTGCTCCACCCCCGGGCTGCGGCCGGAGTACGAGCCGGCGGACCGCGCCTTCCGCTTCCTCGGCCGCTCGGCCTTCGCGATGTGGCTGGCGCTGCTGCTGTTCGGCCTCTGGCAGCTTCCGTGGTGGCAGCCGCTGGCGGGGCTGCTCGGCTCGCTGGCCGCCAATGCGCTGGTGCTGCAGTTCGGCGCGCGGCCCTATTGGCCGGGGATGTCCATGGGGCTGGCGCTGCTCGGGCTGGGGCTGGCGAGCAAGGTGTTCTTCGAGGCGTTCTGATACGGGCGGCATGCCCCGTCACATGCGGCCCGGCCCGTCCTCGTCTATAAGCGCGTCATGACGCTCCGATCCGCCCTCCTGGCCCTGCCCCTTCTGCTGCCCCTCGCGGCCGCCGCGCAGCATCCCTCGCCATATTCCGGCTTCCAGAACCGGGAGATCCGAGCCCTCTCGCCCGAGCAGGTCGAGGATCTCCGCGCGGGCCGCGGCATGGCGCTCGCCCTGGCCGCGGAGCTGAACGGCTGGCCCGGCCCGCAACATGTGCTGGAGCTGGCCGCGCCGCTTCGCCTCACCCCCGAGCAACTCCGCGCGACGGAGGCCCTTCGCGCGGCCCACCACGCCGCCGCCGTGCGCCTCGGCGAGGACATCATCGCCGCCGAGCGGGAGCTGGACAGCGCCTTTCGCGACCGGACCATCACCCCCGCCCTGCTGGAGGAGCTGACGCAGCGCATCGGCCGCCTCCAGGCCGCGCTTCGCGCCGAGCATCTGGCGACGCACATGCGGCAGACGGCGCTGCTCACCCCGGAGCAGAGGGCGCAGTACGACGTGCTGCGCAGCTATGCCCCCGGAAGCCCGGCGCCGGCGGCGCAGGGCCGCCACGGGCATCGGCACCGCCACTGATCAGCCTGCGAACCGCGCGAAATCCCGTGCCAGGCGCTCGTAGATCGCGCGCTTGAAGTCCACCGCCATGCCCGGCAGCTCGCCCAGCGGCGCCCAGCGCCAGGCGTCGAACTCCGGATGCGGGTCGCGGTCGAGGCGGATGTCGGAATCCTCGCCGGTGAAGCGCAGGGCGAACCATTTCTGCCGCTGGCCGCGGTATTTGCCGCCCAGCGCCTTGCCGATCAGCTCGGGCGGCAGGTCATAGGTCATCCACTCCGGGTGCTCGGCCAGGATGTCGGCGCGGGCGGTGCCGATCTCCTCCTCCAGCTCGCGGAACACGGCCACGGCCGGGTCCTCCCCCTCGTCCATCCCGCCCTGCGGAAGCTGCCAGCCGCCGGGCGCGCCCTCGGCGTTGGGCAGGTCGGCGCGGCGGGCGACGAAGACCAGGCCGTCGCGGTTGAACAGCACGGCGCCCACATTGGGGCGATAGGGCAGCAGGGTCATGGGCGGCTCGGGGCGGGGGGGCGGGGGGTGGTCTCGGCCCGGGGCGGCGGAATCTCGGGCGCGGGGGCGCGGGCCAGGGCCGAGGGCGGGGCGAGCACCACGCCGCGGGCCTCCAGCCCCGCGGCCCAGGCGGCGATGCGCGCGATGGCCACGGGGCTCGCCTCGCCCGCATAGCCCAGCGCCGCGCCGCGCTCGCGCGCCAGGCGCTCCAGCTCGGACAGGCGCAGCTCGATCTCGGCGCGGGTGGGGGGCTCGTCCAGCACCACATCCAGGCTGCGGCCCCAGGCGCGGGCGGGCGAGGGCGCGCCGGGCCGGGGATCAATATATAGCAGGCCGCGCTGCGCCAGCACCGCCTGCATCTGCCCGTGCGGCTCGGCCATGGCGGCGAAGCGCTCGCCGCGCAGCGGCCCCAGCGCGCCGATCGCGCCCACATGCCCGGCATAGCGCGAGAGCACCCAGTCCAGCCGCCGGGCATTCTCGGCCCAGCCGAGCCCGGTGAGCAGCGCCTGCTGCCCGGGATCGTTCAGCGGGAAGCCGGTGGGCTCCATGGGAATGGCCACCAGCGTCTCGAAGCCGCGCTCCCGCGCGCGCTCCAGCAGCGGGTAGGGGCGCGGCGCGTAGGGGCTGAAGGCGAGGCCAACGGCCGGCGGCAGGGACTGGATGGCCTGCTCGGTCAGCGCCGTGTTCATGCCGAGGCCGCCCACCACCAGCGCCGCGCGGGGCCGCGGGTCGTTGCGGTCGAAGGGGCGGGCATAGACGCGCAGGGGCATGCGCCCATCCGCCCCGATGCGCGGCAGCAGCCCCTGCGGCGAGGGCTCCACCAGCCGCCCGTCTATGTGCGGCGAGGCCTGGCCGGCGGCCAGCGCCGGCAGGGGCGGGGGCGGGGCGGGCGCGGCGGG
>JBKBSR010000330.1:0-3466 GCA_046291055.1 Roseococcus sp. | reverse complement strand
GGGGCGGTGGCGAGGCCCTGCGCCTCGCCGAAGGCGTCCGCCCCCGGGCCGGCCAGCAGCACCGCCCCGTTCGCGTGCATCACCGCCCGGGCGGCGAGGATGGGGTTGCGCAGCCGCGTCACCCCCGTCACCGCACCGGCGCGGCCGCTGGAGAGCATCAGCGCCGCGTCCATCTCCACCGTGCCGGCCGCGGTGAGCGTGCTGCCATGGCCGGCGTTGAACAGCGGGCAGTCCTCCAGCGCCAGGACGGCCGCCACCACCGCCTCCTCGGCGCTGCCGCCGCCGCGCAGCACGGCGGCCCCGGCCTCCAGCGCCGCGTGCAGCGCCCCGAGATGCGCCGCGCGGGCCGCATCGCTCATCGCCGCGCGCGGGATGGTTCCCGCGCCGCCATGCAGCGCCAGCGTCCAGGAGGAACTCATGCGGCGCGTCGGGCCATGCGGTGCTTCCGGGGAGGATGGGCAGGGTGCACGCGGCCGGGCGCGGCGCGCAACCCCGCGCTTCGCGCCTGCGGCAAGGGGCCCGGGCGGATTGCGCGGCGCCCGGCTTGCCTCTATCGGGCGCGCGCACCGGGAAGGAGACACCACCCATGCGCCGCCGCGCCCTGCTCGCCGCCCCCGCCGCCCTGCTCGCCGCCCCCGCGCTGGCCCAATCCTGGCCCACCCAGCCGGTGCGCGGCATCGTGCCCTTCGCGGCCGGCAGCGCCACCGACACGGTGGCCCGCCTGTTCGCCGAGCGCATGCGCGAGGCGCTGGGCCAGCCCGTGGTGGTGGAGAACCGCGCCGGCGCCTCGGGCCTGATCGGCGCCGAGGCGGTCGTGCGCGCCGCGCCCGACGGGCACACGGTGCTGTTCGGCACCAACTCCACCAACGCCGCGGCCAATGCGCTGTTCCGCCGCGTGCCCTTCGACATGGAGCGGGATTTCGCGCCGATCTCGCTGCTCGCCTCGGTGCCGCTGCTCGTCGCCGTCGCCGCCGGCAGCCCCTATCGCACCCTCTCCGACCTGCTGGCCGCCGCGCGCGCCCGGCCGGAGGCGCTGAGCTATGCCGAGGCCTCGGCCTCGCAGCGCGTGGCGGCGGCCATGCTGGCGGCCCAGGCGGGGGTGCGGATGCTGCATGTGCCCTACCGCTCCTCGCCCAACGCGGTGCAGGATCTGATCGCGGGCCGGGTGGACCTGTTCATCGCCGACCAGGCGGTGATCCTGCCCGGGGTGCAGGGCGGGCAGCTCCGTGCCCTCGGCATCACCACGCGCACGCGCTCGGCCCAGCTCCCCGATGTGGCGCCGGTGGCCGAGCAGGGGCTGCCGGACTATGAGCTCTTCGCCTGGTTCGCCCTGCTGGCGCCCGCGGCCACTCCGGCCCTGCCCATCCAGCGCCTCAACGCCGCGGTGCGCCACGCCGCCGCCGACCCCACGCTGCGCGAGCGGCTGGGCGAGGGGCTGGGCATGCAGCTCATGCCCTCCACGCCGGAGGAGGCCGTCGCCTTCATCCGCGCCGAGACGGCGAAGTGGACGGAGGCCATCCGGGCGGCGGGGATCGAGCCGCAGTAAGCCGCTTTCCGTGCGGGTCCGCCGGCGCGGGGGCGCGGCGGCGGACAGCTCGCGGCGGCGGGCGCTACTCCGCCGCCGCCTGCGGCGCCGTGGCGCCGTGCTTGGCGCCCTTCTTCGGTTCGTGCGCCATCTCCTCCATCACCTGCTGGACGTGGCGCGAGAAGACGTATTCCGCGGGGCGCTGGCGCGAGAGATCCACCTCGGGCGCCATCGGCCCCTCGGTGCGCGGGCCGCGAAGCTGCGCGGCGATCGCCTTCCAGGGGCGGTTGATCGCGTCCAGCGCCGCGGTGGCCTCGAAGCCCGAATGCACCATGCAGTCGGCGCATTTCTCGTAGTTGCCGACGCCGTACTTGTCCCAGTCGGTCGTCTCCATCAGCTCCTGGAAGCTCTTCGCGTAGCCCTCGCCCAGCAGGTAGCAGGGGCGCTGCCAGCCGAAGATGTTGCGTGTGGGGTTGCCCCAGGGCGTGCAGAGGTAGCGCTGGTTGCCGGCCAGGAAATCGAGGAAGAGGGGCGAGTTGCCCATGCGCCACTTCGGCTTGCCCCGCCCCGTGTTGCGCTTGAACAGCTCGCGGAACAGGGTCTTGGTGGCCTGGCGGTTGAGGAAGTGCTTCTGGTCCGGCGCGCGCTCATAGGCGTAGCCGGGGCTGAGCATGATGTTGTCCACCCCCATCGCCGTCACCTCGTCGAAGAACCGCGCGGTGCGCTCGGGGTCGGCGTTGTTGAACAGGGTGCAGTTGATGGCGGTGCGGAAGCCCTTGCGCTTGGCCGCCTTCAGCGCCGCCACGGCGCGGTCGTACACGCCCTCCTGGCTCACCGCCCAGTCGTGCTGGGCGCGGTCGCCGTCGAGGTGGATGTCCCAGATGAAGCGCGGGTGGGGCTTGTAGGCGTCGATCTTCTTCTCGAGCAGCAGCGCGTTGGTGCAGAGGATGACGATGCGCCCCTGCGCCAGCAGCCCCTCGACGATCTGCGGCATCTCCTTGTGCAGCAGCGGCTCGCCGCCCGCGATGGCGACCACCGGCGCGCCGCATTCCTCGGCCGCCCCCAGGCACTCCTCGACCGAGAGGCGCTTGTTCAGGATTTCGTCCGGGTAGTCGATCTTGCCGCAGCCCGCGCAGGCCAGGTTGCAGCGGAACAGCGGCTCGAGCATCAGCACCAGCGGGAAGCGCTTGCGGCCGGCCATCTGCTGCCGGACGATGTAGGCAGCGACCTTCGCCTGCTGCGCCAGGGGAATGCCCATGCGGGGAGGACTCCTGCGGTCCGGATTCGGAGCCGAAGCCGATAGCACGCCCGGTGCTGCGCTGCGAAGGGCGCCGCGCCGCGACGGCCCGGGGCGCAAACCCGCCCCGGGCGTGGTCCATTCCCTCGGCCGGCCGGTTCAGGCGGCGCGCACGCGGCCCAGGAAGTCGGCGACCTGGGCGCGCAGCGTCTCCGCCTGCTCGGCGAGCTGGGCCGAGGTGCCGCTGACCTGCGCCGCCGCCCCGCCCGTCTCGCCGGTGGCCTGCTGCACCTCCGCGATCTGCTCGGCGATCCGGCCCGTGCCGCCGGCCGCCTCCTGCACGTTGCGCGCGATCTCGCGCGTGGCCGCGCCCTGCTCCTCCACCGCGGCGGAGATGGCCATGGCGATCTCGCTCACGCGCAGGATGGTCTCGCGGATGCCCTCGATCTCGGCGGTGGTGCTGCGCGTCGCCTCCTGCATGGCGAGGATCTGCGCCGCGATGCCCTCTGTGGCGCGGGTGGTCTGCCCGGCGAGGTTCTTCACCTCGCTCGCCACCACCGCGAAGCCCTTGCCCGCCTCGCCTGCACGCGCCGCCTCGATCGTGGCGTTGAGGGCGAGAAGGTTGGTCTGGCTCGCGATGTCGCCGATCAGGCGCATCACCTCGCCGATGCGCTGGGAGGCCTCGTTGAGGTTCGCCACCGTGC
>JBKBSR010000329.1:0-3480 GCA_046291055.1 Roseococcus sp. | reverse complement strand
AGAACGAGATCACCACGTTTGGTCACGGACGTGTCGGCCATCTGCCTCTCCTTGCGGCTCGGGGGTTGTTGCCGAGCCGCTCCATATCCGAGGAAATGAAACCTCACAACTGGGATTCTTTGGGATAATCAGCAGGTTCATCGGTTTTGCAACACAACATAGCCAAAATGTCGCAGTTCAGCCGCTCGAACGGGGCGGCATAGGAGTCGAAAGACATTCTCTCATGAACCCGCCCCCCGAGCCCGCCCTCTCCGCCCTCTATGCCGAGATGGCGCCGCGCCACCTCTTCCCGCTCTGGGAGGTGCTGCACGGCCTCGTCACCCCCACCCCGCGCAGCGCCGCGCGCCCCTTCCGCTGGGGCTATGCCGAGGCGCGGGCCTTCCTGATGCGCGCCGGCGCGCTGATCAGCGCCGAGAAGGCCGAGCGCCGGGTGCTCATTCTGGAAAACCCCGCGCTTCCGGGCAGTTCCGCCATCACGCCCGCGCTCTATGCCGGGCTGCAGCTCATCCTGCCCGGCGAGGTCGCGCCCTGCCACCGCCACACCCAGTCCGCCCTGCGCTTCGTGATGGAGGGCGACGGCGCCTTCACCGCCCTGGACGGCGAGAAGGCAGTGATGCGCCCCTTCGACCTGGTGCTGACGCCCAACTGGCAATGGCATGACCACGGAAACCATTCCGCCGCGCCCATGATCTGGCTGGACGGGCTGGACATCCCGCTGGTGCGATTCCTCGAGGCGAGCTTCGCCGAGCGCTGGCCCGAGCCCGCCCACCCCGAGACCGCCCCGCCCGGCGACAGCCGCGCCCGCTACGGGCGCAACCTGCGCCCCTTCGCGGGCAGCGCCGCCGCCCGTCGCCCGGCGCATCAGCCGCTGTTCCACTACCCCTACGCCGAGTGGCGCGACAGCCTCGCCCGGCTCGCGCGGGCCGAGGCGCCGGACGCCCATCTCGGCCATGCGCTGGAGTTCGTGAACCCCGCCGATGGCGGCCCGGTGATGCCCAGCATCGCCGCCCATGTGCGGCTGCTGCCCGCGGGCTTCGCCACCCGCCCGCGCCGCGCCACCGACGGCACGGTCTTCGTCGTGGTCGAGGGCGAGGGTGCGGCGCGGATCGGCGGCGAGACCATCGCGCTGGCCGAGCGCGATCTCCTCGTCGTGCCCTCCTGGAGCGAGCTGGTGCTGGAGGCGCGGCGGGAGATGGTGCTCTTCGCCTATTCCGACCGCGCGGCGCAGGAGAAGCTGGGGCTGTTCCGCGAAGCGCGTTCCTAGGATGCGACGCGAATCCGTCGCGGTGACGGAACAGGCTCCGGCCTATTCGGCCATCTCCCGCCGAAACTCGTCGAGCAGGCGCAGCGACCCGTCCGGGCGCAGCAGGTGCCAGAAGGTCCAGCCATTGCAGGAGGGCGCCTCCTGCACCGCCGCGCCGACGGCGTGGATGGAGCCCCGCGCCGCGCCGCAGGCGAGCGTGCCGTCCACCATCACCCGCGCCTCCCAGCGGCGGTGGCGGTCGGTCAGCACATCGCCGGGGCGGATCAGCCCGCGCTCCACCAGCGCGCCGAAGGGGATGCGCGGCTGCTCGCGCTTCGAGGGGGCGCCGGCCAGCGCCGCCTCCTCCAGCGGGCGCACGGCGGCGATGCGCGCCTCGGCCGCGGCGGCATAGGCAGGGTCGCGCTCGATGCCGAGGTAGCGCCGGCCGAGCCGCTTCGCCACCGCCGCCGTGGTGCCCGTGCCGAGGAAGGGATCGAGCACCACATCGCCCGGCTTCGTGCAGGAGAGGATGACGCGGTGCAGCAGCGCCTCGGGCTTCTGGGTGGGGTGCAGCTTGGCGCCCGCCGCGTCGCGCAGCCGCTCATGGCCGGTGCAGAGCGGGATGAACCAGTCGCTGCGCATCTGCACGTCGTCGTTCAGCGCCTTCATCTGCGCGTAGTTGAAGCGGTAGCGCGCCGCCGGCCCGTGCGCGGCCCAGATCAGCGTCTCGTGCGCGTTGGTGAAGCGCCGGCCGCGGAAGTTCGGCATCGGGTTGGCCTTGCGCCAGATCACGTCGTTCAGGATCCAGAAGCCCAGATCCTGCAGCGCCGTGCCGAGGCGGAAGATGTTGTGGTAGCTGCCGATCACCCAGATCGTGCCGTCCTTGCGCAGCACCCGCCGGCATTCGCCCAGCCATTCGCGCGTGAAGGCGTCATAGGCGGCGACATCGGCGAAGCGGTCCCACTCCTCGTCCACCGCGTCCACCCTGCTGTGGTCGGGGCGGTGGAGCTCGCCGCGCAGCCGCAGATTGTAGGGCGGGTCGGCGAAGATGGCGTGCACCGAGGCGGGCGGCAGGGCGCGCAGCGCCTCCACGCAATCGCCGATCATCACCTTGTCGAGCGGCAGATCGAGGCCGGCGCCCACGTCGGAACCCTTCGCGAATCGAGGCGCGACTTTGGGAGTCCGCGAGTCGCCCCGTCAACCGCCCCTTGCCGCCAGGGCCTCCTCCACCGGGCCGAAGCCGCGGCGGTGGTGCGGAGAGGGCCCGTGCCGGGCCAGCGCCGCGCGGTGCGCCGCGGTGGGGTAGCCCTGGTGCGTGGCGAAGCCGTAGTGCGGCCAGCGCCGCGCGAGCTTCGCCATGCCGCCGTCGCGCACCGTCTTGGCGAGGATGGAGGCGCCGGCGATGGAGAGCGACAGCCCGTCGCCGCCCACCACGCAGCGCACCGGGCAGGGCAGAGGGGGCGCGCGGTTGCCGTCCACCAGCGCGAGCGCGGGCCTGAGCGGCAGCCGCGCCAGCGCGCGGGTCATGGCGAGGTGGGTGGCGCGCAGGATGTTCAGCCGGCCGATCTCGGCCGCGGAGGCGGCGCCGAGCGCGAAGACCAGCACCCCCCCGGCCGCCGCCTCGCGCAGCGCCGCCGCCGCCCTCTCGCGCGCGACGGGCGGCAGGCGCTTGCTGTCGTCGAGCAGCCCGGCGAGAGCGGGGGGCGGCGGGGCGAGAAAGACCAGCGCGGCCGCGACCACGGGCCCCGCGAGCGGCCCCCGCCCCGCCTCGTCGAGCCCGGCGACGGGGCCTTCGGCCTCGGCTTCCAGGGAGAGATCGGGCATGGCGCGCGGCTCACAACAGCCGCATCTGCGGATCATGGGCGCGCCCGTCGAAGGCCGCGGTGGAGAGCTTCTCCATCTCCTCGCTGCGCCGGGCAAGGCCGCACTTGCGCATCGCGATCTCGAAGCGCCGCGCCAGCATCTCGGCATAGGCGCCCTCGCCGCGCTGGCGGCGCTCAAAATCCGCGTCGTAGAGCTTCCCGCCGCGGGTCTGGCGCACCAGCGCCAGCACCCGGGCCGCGCGGTCGGGGTAGTGGCGGTGCAGCCATTCCTCGAACAGCGCGCGCAGCTCGTGCGGCAGGCGCAGCAGCACATAGCCGGCGCTGGAGGCGCCCGCCTCGGCCGCGGCGGCGAGGATGCGCTCCAGCTCCGCATCGTTGATGCCCGGGATCATCGGCGCGGCCATCACCGCCACG
>JBKBSR010000008.1:0-21786 GCA_046291055.1 Roseococcus sp. | reverse complement strand
ACCGCCGCCGGCTGCGCGCCGAGGCCGCCCGCGCGCGACTGGACCATGCCGCCATCGCCCGGCACATCGCCGACCTGCCGCACCGCCCCCTGATCTCGGTGCTGCTGCTGGGCGAGGCGGCGCGCTCGGCGGGGCGCGAGGCGAGCCTCTCCTCCCTCGCCGCGCAGCTCTGGCCGGAGTGGGAGGCGCTGCCCCCCGGCGACCCGCAGGCCGCGCTGCAGGCGGCGCGCGGCGAATGGGTGGTGCTGCTGCGCGCCGGCGACCGGCTGGCGCCCGAGGCCCTCTACGAGGTCGCGCTGGCGGCACTGGCATCGTCGCGCCTCGCCGCCCTCTACGCCGACGAGGACCGGCTCGACCCCCGGCGCGGGCGCTGCGCGCCGGTCTTCAGGCCGGGCTTCGATCCGGACGCGCTGCGCGCGCTCGACCCCACGCGCCATTTCGCCGCCTTCCGCCGCGAAACCCTGCTGGCGCTGGGCGGGCTGCGCGACGCCTTCGCCCCGGCCGAGGCGCATGACGCCGCGCTGCGCCTGCTCGCGGCCGAAGGGGCGACGGCCTTCCATCGCATCCCGGCCGTGCTGTGTCACGCAACGCCGACCACCGAGGCCGAGGACCGCGCGCACAGCGAGGCCTCGCGCCGCGCCCTGCGGGCGCATCTCGCCACCATTGGTCTGGCGGCGGAGGTGGACGCCGCCCCGCTCGCGCCGCTACTGCACCGTATCTCCCCCGCCCTGCCCGAGCCCGCACCGCTGGTCAGCGTGATCATCCCCACGCGCGACCGCGCGGGGCTGCTGCGCGCGGCGCTGGAGGGGCTGCTGCGCCGCACGGACTATCCGGCGCTCGAGGTGCTGGTGGTGGACAATGACAGCCGCGAGGCCACCACCCATGCGCTTTTCGCCGAACTCGCCCGGGATCCGCGGCTGCGCATCCTCTCCATGCCAGGCCCCTTCAACTATCCGCTGCTCAATAACGCGGCGGCCGCCGAGGCGCGCGGCGAGTTCCTGCTGCTGCTGAACAACGATACGGAGGTGATCCACCCCGACTGGCTGCGCCGCATGGTGGCGAAAGCGGCCGATCCCGCCATCGGCGCGGTCGGCGCCCGCCTGCTCTACGCCGATGGGCGGCTGCAGCATGGCGGGGTGGTGACGGGCATCGGCGTGCCGCGCGATGCCATCGCGGTGCATCTCTCGGCCGGCAGCCCGGGGGACGATGCGGGCCGCTTCGGTTGGATGGCCATTACGCGCGAAGTCAGCGTGGTCACCGCCGCCTGCCTGCTGCTGCGCCGCGCGCATTATCTGGCGGTGGGGGGCATGGACGCCGAGGCGCTGCGCGTCGCCTTCAACGACGTGGATCTCTGCCTCAAGCTGCGCGCGGCCGGGCTCCGGAACCTCTATATGGGCGAGGTGGCGCTGTTCCACCTCGAATCCGCGAGCCGCGGCGCCGAGGACACGCCCGAGAAGCGCGCCCGCTTCCAGGCCGAATGCGCCACCATGCGCGCGCGCTGGGGCGCCGTGCTGGACGACGACCCGTTCTGGAACCCGAACCTCGATCCGCTCTGGACCGAGCCCTGGCCGGCGCGCGAGCCGCGCCGCCCAAGGCCCTGGGCCGCCTATCTGCCCGGCGGGTGAGTAGCCCACCAGTGGCGCGCGATCTCCTCGCGCGTCGCCACCCAGACATCGCCCGCCGCCTGCACATGGTCGAGGAAGCGCGCCAGCGCCGCCGCCCGGCCAGGCCGGCCGACCAGGCGGCAGTGCAGGCCCACGCTCATCATCCGCCCGCCCTCGGCGCGCAGCAGGTCGAAGGCGTCGCGCAGGTGGCGCTCGAAGCCGTCAGGGTCGCCGAATCCGGGGGGCACGGCGAACTTCATGTCGTTGTTGTCCAGTGTGTAGGGCAGGACGAGGTGCGGCCTGCTGTTCACCTGGACGTAGTGCGGCAGGTCGTCGTCATAGGCGTCGCTGTCGTAGAGGAAGCCGCCATGCTCGGCCACGAGGCGGCGCGTGTTGGGTGAGATGCGCCCGGTGTACCAGCCCACCGGACGCCGGCCGCAGAGCCGCTCGATCGTCTGGACGCAGCGGGCGATCTCCGCGCGCTCCTGCGCCTCGGGCACCTCGTGGTAGTCGATCCAGCGCCAGCCATGGCTCGCCACCTCATGGCCTTGTTCGGCAAAGGCGCGGGCCACGGCCGGGTTCAGTTCCAGCGCCCGCCCCACAGCATACACAGTGAGCCGCAGGCCGCGTTCGGCGAAGAGGCGCAGCACGCGCCAGACCCCGGCGCGGGCGCCATAGTCGAACTGGCTCTCGACGGTGCGGTTGCGCGCGCCGATCAGCGGCGCCCCTCCCGGCACCTCGTGCAGGTAAATCTCGCTGCCGGGATCGCCGTTCAGCACGCTGTTCTCGCCCCCCTCCTCGTAGTTCAGCACAAAGGAGAGAGCGAGGCGGGCCCCGTTCGGCCATTTCGGATCCGGCGGATGGGCCCCATAGCCCAGGAAATCACGGGGGTAGGCGGTGCCGTCGTCGAGGATCGCGCTCATGAGCGCAGCTTGGCCATCGCCGCGCGCCGGTCAAGGCAAGGTGACAGGCGCGGCCGGGCGCGGCACAAGGACAGCCACGAATCCGAGGAGGCCAAGGCCATGCCCATTGCGCGCAGCACCACCAGGGGCGGACTCCGGGCCGCGGGGGCGGCGGCGCTGCTCGGCCTGCTCGCCGCCTGCGCCCAGCCCGTCTCCGAGACGCGCTTCCCCGCCCCGTCCCTCGCCGGCGGCCAGCCCGCCGCCGGGCCGCCCGCCACCCCGCCCGTACCCGCCCCCGGCGCGGATGTGCCGAGCGACCGCGCCTTCGTGGTGTTCTTTGAGCCCTGGTCCGCCGCCATCCAGGAGCCGGCGGCGGAGGGCCTGACCCGCGTCGCGCAGATCGCGCGCGAGCATCCGCGGCAGAATGTGCTGGTCATCGGCTACACGGATCCGCGCGGATCGGGCGAGGCGAACCGCCTTCTCTCGCGCCTGCGGGCGCAAATCGTGCGCGACACGCTGGTGGAGAAGGGCGTCGCGCCGCAGCGCATCCGCATGATTTCGCGTGGCCCCACCGCGGGGTTCGAGAGCGTCGAAAGCCGGCGAGTCGAGGTACGGGCGGAAGAGCCGCGCCCGGCGCGCCGGGCGCGCTAGCGCCCTCCTGCCGGCGGCCGCCACGCCCACCCTGCGCGCGAGGCGGCCGGGATGGCACGCCGCCCAAATCAGGCCAAGGCTCGCTCCACCTCCGGCCCGGGAGGCGGCGCGGCGGCGATCTCGCGGATGATCTTGCGGCGCACCGCCTGCTCGAAGGCCTCATAGCCCTCCGCCACCATCAGGAAGGCACCCGCCCCCCCAATCACGCGCTCGCGAAAATACTCGTCAAGCGGCTGATGCATGCCGAGGCCCGGAGGCGGCGGTGTACGGTCGAGGACGGCGAGGCCGTTGAGCACGATGCCCTGCTCCAGCGCGTCGCGCCGGGCGAGCTCCACGTCGCGGCCCGAGTTGTTGATGCCATCGCCCGAGATGTCCACCACCCTGCGCGTGCCCTCATAACCCTGGCCGAAGAGCCGGACGGCAAAGTCGATGGCGCCCGATATGGAGGTGTAGAGGTGCGTTCGGCGCGGAGCGGCGTCCACCGCGCGGGCGAAGCGCTCGCAGGCCTCGGCACCGTCGAGCTTCATCCAGGGGATGAGATGCTCCTGGATGTTCCAGTCGGACCAGGTGAAGAGCGTCACGGCGATCTGTCCCACCGGGCCGCGCGTCAGCGCCTCGATCATGCGCTGGTCGCGGAAAGCGGCGGCATAGCCGTTGAACTGCATCTCCATCTCCTCGGCGTCCACCGAGCGCGAGACATCGACCGCAAGCACCAGTTCCACGTCCACGGGTTCGAGGGCGCGGGCCGGAGCGGCGCGGAGAAGGGCCGGGGCGGCGAGGGCGGCGGCGAGGAGGCGGCGGCGGTGCATCGGATCCCTCAGTCTCCAATTCGGTCCGCTCCCCCCGTGCTGGGGAGGCGGATCAGGTGGATGGGCCGTGCCGCGATTTCCGCTTTGAGCCTGACTATGCGGTGCTCGGGTCAGAAATCAAGACGTATTTGCTGCGCCGCACAATATCTTTTCTGACTCCCTTTGTCGGAAAAGGCGATTTTGGCGTCGACGCGGAGTCTTGCAATAAATCGTGAACGAAACGTTAGCGCCAAGCGTCGGGAATCACCCGACGAATCTGGTGCCACCCACCCGCTGGTCGGCGTTCAGCCGCGCGCTGAGCGCGCGCAGCCCGGGATAGCGCCCCTCCCCCAGCGCGGGCAGCACCTTGTCGGCGAAGTCGAGCGCGATCACCGCCGTCACGTCAGCCTGGGTGAGCCGTCCGAGGCAAAGGAACCCGCCCTCCAGCATCGCCTCCAGCGCCGCGAAGCCGCCGCGCGCCTGCTCGAACAGCTTGGCAGCGCTCTCTGCCCAGCGCAGCCCCTCCGGCCGGCGCTGCGTCTCGTAGTAGGCCTGCACGGACTTCTCGGCCGCGCCCACGCCGAGCGCCACCGCGCGCAGCACGGCGCGCCGGTCCGCCCCGGCCGGCGGGGTCAGGGCGTCTGGGCCGGCCAGGCTGTCGAGGTGGTCGAGGATGGCGGCGGAATCCACCAGCACCTCGCCGTCCGGCAGCACCAGGGCCGGCACCCGCCCGAGCGGGTTGTGGCGGGCGATCTCCGCCCCGTCGGTCACGGTGGAGAGCGGCAGCGCCTCCCACTCCATGCCGTAAAGGTTCAGCGTCGCCGCCACGCGGCGAACGAAGGGCGAGAGGGTCCGGCCGATCAGCTTCATCAGAATCCAGCTCCGGGTTGGGCGAGATAGGTCAGTTCCGCTGCCGTGCTCTCGCGCCCCAGCGCGGCGTTGCGGTGGGGAAAGCGGCCGAAGCAGGCGATCAGGTCCCGGTGCCGCCAAGCATAATCTATGGTCCCCGCCGGCCGGGCATGGGCCGGGTGGTCGCGCAGCCCCTCGAACAGCGCCACGGAGAGGTCCTGCGCGGCCATGTCCTCGGCATGCTCGAAGGGGAGGTAGAGAAAGACCCGCTGCGTCGGCGCGAGCGCGAGGTCCATCCCCTGCCCGACCACCAACCGCCGCGCGAGCGAGAGGGCATGCGCGTCGCTCGCGAAGGCCTCGGCCGCGCCGCGATGGAGGTTGCGCGGGAACTGGTCGAGCACGAGGAGCAGCGCCAGCGCCCCCTCGGGCGTGGCGGCCCACCCGTCCAGCGCCCCCTCCCGCGCCGGGGCGAGCAGCGCGCCGAAGCGCGCGCGGATCGCCTCGTCGAAGGCCGGATCCTTGGCGAACCAGGCGGGACGGAAGGCATCGGGCCCGTCGGCGAACCAGAACTGCAGGATCTCGCGGATCACGGCAGCGCCCGCTCGATGACGCGGATGGAGTGCAGCGCCTCCCGCCCCGACAGCTCCGCGATCTGATGGCGGCAGGAGGTGCCGTCGGCCAGGATCAGATCCTCCGGCGCGGCGGCGCGCACCGCCGGCAGCAGCGAGAGTTCCGCCATCGCCTTCGAGGCCTCGATGTTCTTTGTCTCATAGCCGAAGGCCCCCGCCATCCCGCAGCAGGAGGAGGCGATGGGCCGCACCGTCAGCCCGGGCACCTGGCGCAGCGCCTGCACCGCCGCCGGGAAGGCGCCGAAGGCCTTCTGGTGGCAATGGCCATGGATGTGCGCGGTGGCCGAGAGCGGCCTGAGGGCGGGCAGCCCGCCCTCGCGCGCCAGGAACTCCGAGGCGAGCACGGCGCGGCGCCCCAGCGCCTCCGCCTCCGGCCCCGGCAGCAGCGCCTGGACCTCGTCGCGCAGCGTCATCAGGCAGGAGGGCTCGAGGCCGATCACCGGCGCGTCCGATCCGGCGAGCGCGGCGAGGGTGCGCCGCGCCTCGGCCCGCGCCTGCTCGACCATGCCGGCGGCGAGCCAGGTGCGGCCGCAGCACAGCGGCCGGCCCTCGCTGGCGGCGGGCTTCACCGTGCAGCCGGCGGCGGCCAGCACCCGCACCGCGGCGCGCAGGTTCTCGGGCTCGAAGTGGCGATTGAAGCAGTCGGCGAAGAGCAGAACCTCGCGCGCCCCCTGCCCTGCCCGCGCCTCCGCATCCCGGAAGATGTCGCGGCGGAAGCGCGGCAGGCGGCGCTGCGCGCTGAGCCCGAGCCAGCGTTCGGACAGCCGCGCCAGGACGGGCAGCCGGTCGCGCAGATTGGCCAGGGCGGGCGCCCGGGAGGCGAGCCCCGCCCAGCGCGGCAGGGCCGCGATCACGCGATCCTTCAGCGGAACGCCGTGCGCGGCGTTGCGCGCGGCCAGCGCCTCGATCTTCAGCCGCGCCATGTCCACCCCCGTCGGGCATTCGCGCCGGCAGCCCTTGCAGGAGACGCAAAGGCTCATCGCCTCCTGCACCGCCTCGCCCGCGAGACCGCCGGGGATCTGGCCGGTAAGCGCGAGGCGCAGCGTGTTCGCCCGGCCGCGCGTGAGGTGCTGCTCGTCCCGCGTCACGCGGTAGGAGGGGCACATCACGTTCGCATCGAACTTCCGGCAGGCGCCATTATTGTTGCACATCTCCACCGCGCCGAGCAGGCCGCGCTGCGGGCCCGGATAGGAGCTCCAGTCCAGCGCGGGCGAGATGGCCGGATCGGCCGCGTAGCCCGGCGGGTAGCGGAACAGGCTGCGGTCATCCATGCGCGGGGCGCGCGTGATGCGGCCCGGGTTGAGCAGGCCGTCGGGGTCGAAAGCGTCCTTCACCTCCTCGAAGGCGCGCACGATGCGCGCGCCGAACATCGGCTCGTGGAACTCGGAACGGACGATGCCATCCCCGTGCTCGCCCGAATGGCTGCCCTTGTATTCGCGCACCAGCGCGAAGCACTCCTCGGCGATCGCGCGCATGCGGCGCACGTCCTCACCGTCCTTCATGTTCAGCACGGGACGCACATGCAGGCAGCCCACGCTGGCATGGGCATACCAGGTACCCTTCACGCCGTGGCGGTCGAAGACGGCGGTGAGCCGCTCCGTGTAGTCGGGCAGGTCCTCGAGGCTGACGGCGGCGTCCTCGATGAAGGAGACGGGCTTCGCGTCGCCCTTCATGCTCATCATGATGTTGAGGCCGGCCTCGCGCACCTCCGCGATCTCCGCCTGGAAGGCGGCGTCGGTGGCGCGCACCACCATCCCCGGCAAGCCGAGGTCGCCCATCATCTCCTCCAGGCGATCGAGCGCGGCCAGCAGCGGCGCATCCTCATGCCCGTGGAACTCGACGATCAGGAGCGAGTCGGGCTCCCCGATCAGCATCCTCTCGACCGTCGCCCTGTAGAGGGGGATGGAGCGGCCGAGCTCGATCATGGTGCGGTCCACCAGCTCCACCGCCTCGGGGTCGAGCGTGACCAGGTGCTTCGCCGCCTCCATGGCCCGGCGAAAGGTCGGAAACTGGCAGATGCCCACCGCCTTGCGCGGCTTGATGGGCCAGAGCCGCAGGTCGAGCGCGGCGGAGAAGGCGAGCGTGCCCTCGCTGCCCACCAGCAACCGCGCGAGGTTGCCGCGCCCCACCTCGCCCGGCGCAGGGTTCGCCCCGCGCGCCTCGGGGGTGAGCGCGTCGAGGTTGTAGCCGCCCACGCGGCGGAGCTGCGCCGGAAAGCGTGCGGCGATCTCAGCCGCCTCGCGCGCGCCGAGCGCGTGCAGCCGCTCCACGAGTTCGATCCGCGGCGCGCCCTCGCCGAAGACGTGGCGAGAGCCGTCGGCGAGGATGGCCTCGATGGCGCGGACATTGTCGGCCATCAGCCCGTAGCGGATGGACTTCGCCCCGCAGGAATTGTTGCCTGCCATGCCGCCGATGGTGCAGCGCTGCCAGGTGGACGGGTCCACGGGGAAGAACAGGCCCCGCGGGCGCAGCGCCTCGTTCAGCGCGCCCAGCGTGATGCCCGGCTCCACCCGCGCCGTCTCGCCCTCCACCTGCAGCACGCGGCGCAGGTGCTTCGTGCAGTCGAGCACCAGGGCGCGGTTGACCGTCTGCCCGCATTGCGAGGTGCCGCCCCCGCGCGGCAGCACGGGGATGCCCTCCTCGCGGCAGATCGCGATCGCCGCCTCCACGTCCGCGACGCTGCGCGGCACCAGCACGCCGATGGGCTCCATCTGGTAGATGCTTGCATCCGTCGCGTAGCGGCCGCGGTCGGCGGGGGAGAACAGGACCTCCCCCGCCGTCTCGCGGCGCAGGCGGTCGGCGAGTCGGGAATCCCCGATGCGGGCGGCAATGGCATTCATGCTGCGCATCTAGCCCCCCGCGCGCGCCGCGTCACATGGATCATGCTCATGGGCGCGAGAAGCGGAACTCATTTGGCGCGCGGCCCGCGCCGTGGCACAGCGGCGGCGTCACGAGGAGCGCCCCATGGCCTACTACCGGTCCAGGCCCGTCGCCGGCCGCCATTTCCTGCAGATCCCCGGCCCCACCAATGTGCCGGATCGCGTGCTCCGCGCCCTGGACAACCCGACCATGGACCACCGTGGCCCCGATTTCGGCAAGTTCGGCCTCGCGCTGCTGGAGAAGGTGCGGGCCGTGTTCAAGACCTCCGGCCCCGTGGTGATCTACCCCGCCTCCGGCACAGGCGCGTGGGAGGCGGCGCTCGTCAACACCCTCTCGCCCGGCGATCGCGTGCTGATGTGCGAGACGGGCTGGTTCGCCAGCCTCTGGCGCGAGATGGCCGAGCGTCTCGGCCTGCGCCCCGAGTTCCTGAAGGGCGACTGGCGCCGTGGCGCGGACCCGGAGCAGATCGACACCCGGCTGCGCGAGGACAAGGCGCGGGAGATCAAGGCCGTCTGCGTCGTACACAACGAGACGAGCACGGGCTGCGCCTCTCGCATCGACGAGGTGCGCCGCGCGCTGGACGCCGCAGGCCACCCCGCGCTGCTGCTGGTGGACACCATCTCCTCGCTCGCCTCCATCGACTACCGACACGAGGAATGGGGCGTGGACGTGACGGTGGCGGGCTCGCAGAAGGGGCTGATGCTGCCGCCGGGCCTCAGCTTCAATGCGATCAGCGCCAAGGCGCTCAAGGCCAGCGAGACGGCGCGGCTGCCGCGCAGCTTCTGGGACTGGAAGCCGATGCTGGCGGCCAACGCCACGGGGTATTTCCCTTACACGCCGGCCACCAACATGCTCTACGCGCTGGATGCGGCGGTGGACATGCTGCTGGAGGAGGGGCTGGAGAACGTCTTCGCCCGCCACGACCGCCACGCCGAGGCCACGCGCCGGGCCGTGCGCGCCTGGGGCCTCGAGATCCAGTGCGCCGAGCCGCGGCACTATTCCTCGAGCCTCACCGCCGTGCGGCTGCCCGAGGGCCATTCGGCGAACGCCCTGCGCGCCGCCATCCTCGAGAAGTTCAACATGAGCCTCGGCAACGGGCTCGGCCAGCTCAACGACCGCGTGTTCCGCATCGGCCATCTGGGCGACTTCAACGACCTCGCGCTGATGGGCACGCTCTCGGGCGTGGAGATGGGGCTGGCGGTGGCGGGCGTGCCGCACAAGGCGGGCGGGGCCCGCGCGGCGATGGACTACCTCATCGGCAACGCGGTCTGAACGCCCCGCCGGCTCACTCCGGCGGGCTGGATATCCCCGGGCCCAGGGGGCGCGTCATCAGAACCGTGTCCACCCACTGACCATGCTTCCAGCCCGTGCCGGGCAGCAGCCCGGCATGGCGGAAGCCCATGGCCGCATGCAGGCCGATGGAGGCCGCGTTCGCGCTGTCGCCGATCACCGCGACCATCAGGCGGAATCCCTTGGCCGTGCAGCGCGCGATAAGCGCCTCCATCAGCGCCCGTCCCGCGCCCGCGCGGTGCAGCCCCGGCGCCACATAGACGCTGTTCTCGACGGTGAAGCGGTAGGCCGGGCGGCTGCGGAAGGCGGCCGCATAGGCGTAGCCGAGCACCCGCCCGCCCGCCTCGGCCACCAGGTGGTCATAGCCCTGATCGAGCACGGCCTGCCTGCGCCGCGCCATCTCGGCCTCGGTGGGCGGGTCCAGCTCGAAGCTCGCGCGGCCGTGCCGCACCCAATGGGCGTAGATGGCGGTGAGGGCCGGGACATCCCCGTCCCGGCTGTCGCGGACCAGCATGACCCGCCCATGCCGCGAAGCGCTCCGCCGCGCAAGCGGATGACCGCGCCCGTTTTCCGCGCTACGACGGAGGCCTGATCAGGGGGAGGACGGCGATGGAGGGAATGGCGGAGGAGGCGACGACGCCCATCCTGACAGTGGAGGGCCCGGTCGCGACCATCCGCCTCAATCGCCCCCGGGTGCACAACCGGATCGAGCCGCCCGATCTGCTGGCGCTGTCGGAGCATCTGGCGCGCGTGGAGCAGGACCGCGCGATCCGCGTGCTGGTGCTGACCGGCACGGGCAAGTCCTTCTCCTCCGGCTACCATCTCGGCGACCTCGCGGCGCGGCCCGGCGCGGAGGTGACGGCGCGCGCCGAGGGGCCCTCCTTCGAGGGCGTCTGCACCCAGCTCGAGAACCTGCGCGTGCCCGCCATCGCGCGGCTGAACGGCGGGGTCTATGGCGGCGCGACGGATCTGGCGCTGTGCTGCGACTTCCGCCTCGGGGTGGACACGGCAGAGCTGCGCATGCCCGCCGCAGCGCTGGGCATCCACTACTACCCCTCGGGCATCCTGCGCTACGCGAGCCGTCTGGGCCACAACGCGGCGAAGAAGCTGTTCCTCACCGCCGAGACGATCAGGGCGCCGGAGATGCTGGCCATCGGCTACCTCACCGAGATGCTGCCGGCCAGCGAGCTTGACGCGCGGGTGGCGGCGCTGGCGCAACGCCTCGCTGCCAATGCACCGCTGGCGGTCGAGGGGGTGAAGCGCAGCCTCAACGAGATCGCCTGCGGCGCCTTCGACGCCGCGGCCGCGCTGGAGCGCGCCGAACTCAGCCAGCGCAGCGAGGATCTGCGGGAGGGCCTCGCCGCCTTCCGCGAGAAGCGCCCGCCGCGCTTCACGGGGCGCTGAGGGGCGCCCTCTCCGACGCGACGCCTTGACGCTCCGCCGCGTGGGGCGTAAATGAGCATTTGGTCTAGGCCATGTCCGGCCCCTCCGCAGGGTGGGGGGTCGCCGCCGCTCCGCGAGGTTCGCGCAGCGGCGTATTTTCGTTTGGAGGGGGTGCAGGCGTGTTCGAGGCGTTGGGATCGCGGCTTCAGGGGGTGTTCGACCGCTTGCGCGGCCGCGGCGCCCTGTCCGAAGCCGACGTGAACGACGCCCTGCGCGAGGTGCGCGTGGCGCTCCTGGAGGCGGATGTCGCCCTGCCGGTGGTGAAGGACCTCATCGCCCGTGTGCGCGAGCGCGCGGTGGGCGCGGAGGTCATCAAGTCCGTCTCGCCCGGCCAGCAGGTGGTCAAGATCGTCCATGACGCGCTCGTGGAGGCGCTGGGCAGCACGGACGGGCCGCGCGGACTCGATCTCAATGCTCCCGCCCCGGTGCCGATCCTGATGGTGGGCCTGCAGGGCTCGGGCAAGACCACCACCTCGGGCAAGATCGCGCTGCGACTGAAGGCGCGGGAGCGCAAGAAAGTGCTGCTCGCCTCGCTCGACGTGCACAGGCCCGCTGCGCAGCTCCAGCTCGCCCAGCTCGCCGAGCGCGCTGAGGTGGCGAGCCTGCCCATTGTCGCGGGCCAGACGCCGCTGCAGATCGCCGAGCGCGCGATGGCGGTGGCGCGCGGCGAGCTCTACGACGTCGTGATCCTCGACACCGCCGGCCGCCTCGCGATCGACGAGGCGCTGATGGCCGAGGTCGCGGCGGTGAAGGCCGCCGTCCGCCCGCACGAGACGCTGCTCGTCGTGGACGCGATGACCGGCCAGGACGCGGTGAACACGGCGCGCGCCTTCAACGAGCGCGTGGGCGTCACCGGCATCGTCATGACGCGGGTGGACGGCGATGCGCGCGGCGGCGCCGCGCTCTCCATGCGCGCGGTGACGGGTGCGCCCATCAAGCTGCTCGGCGCGGGCGAGAAGCTCGACGCGCTCGAGGAGTTCCACCCCGACCGCATCGCGGGGCGCATCCTCGGCATGGGCGACATCGTCTCGCTCGTCGAGCGCGCGGTGGAGAGCATCGACCAGGCGGAGGCAGAGAAGCTCGCCGCCCGGATGCAGAAGGGCCAGTTCAACCTCGAGGACTACGCCGCCCAGCTCAGGCAGATCGGCAAGATGGGCGGCATGAGCGGGCTGATGGGCATGCTGCCCGGCGTGGCGAAGGTGAAGGCGCAGCTCGAGGACGCGAAGCTGGACAAGGGGTTGCTGAAGAAGCAGGCCGCCATCATCGGCAGCATGACGCCCGGCGAGCGGCGCAACCCCGACATCATCAAGGCGTCGCGCAAGCGGCGCATCGCCGCCGGTTCCGGCAGCACCGTGCAGGAGGTGAACCGCCTCCTCAAGCAGTTCGAGGACATGCGCGACATGATGAAGCGCATGAACAAGATGGGCCAGAAGGGGATCCTGCGCGGCGGGCTCGCCGGGTTGCTGAACCCCCAGGGCCGACGCCCCTTCTAGCATTTCGACACACAGGAGTGAGTGACCTATGGGCCTGAAGATCCGCCTTGCCCGCGCCGGCGCGAAGAAGCGCCCCTACTACCACATCGTGGTCGCCGACAGCCGCAGCCCGCGCGACGGCCGCTTCATCGAGAAGCTCGGCTCCTACAACCCGATGCTGCCGGCCGACCACGCCGACCGCATCCGCCTGCAGGACGAGAAGATCAAGGAGTGGCTCGGCAAGGGCGCCCTGCCGACCGACCGCGTGGCGAAATTCCTCGGCCGCGCCGCCATCATCCCGATGCCCGCCATCCCCGAGCAGCCCAAGCAGTCCGCGCCCAAGAAGAAGGCCCAGGAGCGCGCGGCCGCGGCAGCGAAGGGCTGACGCAGCGGGGCTGACGGCGGCACGCGATGGGCGAGGGGCTGGTCCTGCTGGGCGAGATTGGGCGGCCGCACGGTGTGCGGGGCCTGGTGCGCGTGCGCAGCTTCACCGCCACGCCGGAAGGGCTCACGGCCTATGGGCCGCTCACCGACGGGCGGGGGCGGACGCTTGTGCTCACCCTGCTGGCCGAGGGCCTCGCGCGCATCGAGGGCGTGAGGGATCGCGATGCGGCCGCCGCGCTGACGGGCACGAAGCTCTACGTGCCGCGCGCCGCGCTGCCGCCGCCCGGGGAGGAGGAGTTCTACCTCGCCGACCTAGAGGGGCTGCGGGCGGAGACGGCGGCGGGCGAAAGCCTCGGCGCCGTCACGGCCGTGGAGGATCACGGCGCGGGCGCCTTCCTCGTGCTGAGCGGCCCGCCCCAACGCCTCATCCCCTTCACCCGCGCCGCCGTCCCGGTGGTGGACGTGGCGGCCGGGCGCGTCGTGGTGGTTCCGCCGGCCGAGGTGGTGGCGGGCGCGGCGGAGGATGCCGCGTGATGTGGCGGGCGAGCGTGCTGACCCTGTTTCCCGAAATGTTCCCGGGACCCCTCGCCCATTCCCTCGCCGGCCGCGCGCTGCGCGAGGGGCGCTGGTCGCTGTCGGTCGAGGACATCCGCGCCCATGGCGAGGGGCGCCACCGCACGGTGGACGACACGCCCTTCGGCGGCGGCGCGGGGATGGTGATGCGCCCCGACGTGGTGGACCGCGCCATCGCCGCCGCCGTGCCGGCGGGCGATGCGCGGCCGCTGATCTACCTCACCCCCCGCGGCCGGCTGCTCGACCAGGCGCTGGTGCGCGAGCTCGCCGGCGGGCCGGGCGCGGTGCTGCTCTGCGGCCGCTACGAGGGCGTGGACCAGCGGGTGATCGAGGCGCGCGCCATGCGCGAGGTCAGCATCGGGGACTACGTGCTCTCGGGCGGCGAGCTCGCGGCGCTGGTGCTGCTCGATGCCTGCGTGCGGCTGCTGCCCGGGGTGATGGGCGCGGCCGAGAGCGCACAGGAGGAAAGCCACGCGGCGGGCCTCCTCGAATACCCCCACTACACGCGGCCCGCCGAATGGCAGGGCCGCGCCGTGCCGCCCGTGCTGCTCTCCGGCCATCACGCCGAGGTGGCCCGCTGGCGCCGGGAACAATCCCTGGCCGCGACGCGTGAGCGCCGGCCGGACCTGATTCAACGGATGGACGCAGGCCCCGGCGCCGCGTAGATCGGATCTTCGAAAGGACTGGACCGATGAACCTGTTGCAGCAGTTCGACGCCGAGCAGAAGGAGAAGCTCCTCGCCGCCCGGCCCGTGCCCGACTTCGCCCCCGGCGACACGGTGCGCGTGATGGTGAAGGTGGTGGAGGGCGAGCGCGTCCGCACCCAGGCCTATGAGGGGGTGGTGATCGCGCGCTCCAACCGCGGCCTGCACAGCAACTTCACCGTCCGCAAGCTGAGCTACGGCGAGGGGGTGGAGCGCGTCTTCCCGCTTTATTCGCCCGCCATCGCCGACATCAGCGTGGTGCGCCGCGGCAAGGTGCGGCGGGCCAAGCTCTATTACCTGCGCGGCCGCACCGGCAAGTCGGCGCGCATCGCCGAGAAGCTCGGCCTCAAGGCCGACGCGGCGCCCGCGAAGGACGCCGCGCCGCAGGAGTGACGCTCCGCGGGGCCGCCCTGCGCGGCCCCGCCGGTTTTCCCGGGGGAACGCCATGGCCGAAGCACGGCCCCGCACGCTGTTCGACAAGATCTGGGCGCACCACGTCGTCGAAACGCTGCCCGACGGCACGGCTCTGCTCTACATCGACCGCCACCTCGTCCATGAGGTGACGAGCCCACAGGCCTTCGAGGGGCTGCGCGCGGCCGGCCGCCGCGTGCGCCGACCCGATGCCACGATCGCGGTGGTGGACCACAACATCGCGACCGACGCCTCGCGTCGCACCGGCATCACCGACCCCGAGAGCCGAGTCCAGGTCGAGACGCTGGAGAAGAACGTCGCCGAGTTCGGCGTGCCCTACATCCCGCTGCTCGATGACCGGCAGGGCATCGTACACGTGATCGGGCCCGAGCTCGGCCTCTCGCTGCCGGGCATGACGATCGTCTGCGGCGACAGCCATACCTCCACTCATGGTGCGCTCGGCGCGCTCGCCTTCGGCATCGGCACGAGCGAGGTGGAGCATGTGCTCGCCACGCAGACGCTGCTGCAGAAGCCCGCGAAGAACATGCGCGTTCGCGTCGAAGGCACGCTCGCGCTCGGCTGCACGGCGAAGGACATCGTGCTCGCCATCATCGGGAAGATCGGCACGGCCGGCGGGACGGGGCACGTCATCGAATATGCCGGCGAGGCCATCCGCGCCCTCGACATGGCGGGCCGCATGACCGTCTGCAACATGTCCATCGAGGCGGGCGCGCGCGCCGGCATGGTGGCGCCGGACGAGACGACCTTCGCCTATGTGAAGGGCCGCCCCCACGCGCCGAAGGGCGAGGCGTGGGAGCGCGCGCTCGCCTTCTGGCGCAGCCTGCCCAGCGACCCCGGCGCGCATTTCGACAAGGAAGTGGTGCTGGACGCCGCGGCCATCGCCCCCATGGTCTCGTGGGGCACGAGCCCCGAGGATGTCCTGCCGATCACCGGCGCGGTGCCAGACCCAGCCGAGGCGCCCGACGAGACGCGCCGCGTCCAGCTACAGCGCATGCTGGACTACATGGGGCTCACGCCCGGTCAGAAGCTCACGGACCTCAAGGTGGACGTGGTCTTCATCGGCTCCTGCACCAACTCGCGCATCGAGGACATCCGCGCCGCCGCCGCCATCGCCCGGGGCCGCAAGGTGGCCGAGGGCGTGCGCGCCATGGTGGTGCCGGGCTCGGGCCTCGTGAAGAAGCAGGCGGAGGCGGAGGGGCTCGACCGCATCCTGAAGGAGGCGGGCTTCGAGTGGCGCGAGGCCGGCTGCTCCATGTGCCTCGGCATGAACCCCGACAAGCTGACGCCCGGCCAGCGCTGCGCCAGCACCTCCAACCGCAACTTCGAGGGGCGCCAGGGCCCGGGCGGGCGCACCCACCTGCTCTCGCCCGCCATGGCCGCAGCCGCCGCGCTCGCCGGGCGCCTCGCCGATGTCAGGGAGTGGCAGCCCGCATGAAGCCCTTCACCACCCTCACCGGCATCGCCGCGCCGCTGCCCAAGGCGAATGTGGACACGGACCAGATCATCCCCGCGCGCTTCCTCAAGACCATCGCGCGCACGGGGCTGGGCAAGCACCTCTTCGCGAACTTCCGGTATAGGGAGGACGGCACGGAGAACCCGGACTTCGTGCTGAACCAGGAGCCCTTCCGGCGCGCCGAGATACTCATCGCCTTCGAGAACTTCGGCTGCGGCTCCTCGCGCGAGCACGCGCCCTGGGCGCTGCTCGACTTCGGCATCCGCTGCATTATCGCGCCCGACTTCGCGGACATCTTCCACAACAACTGCTTCAAGAACGGCATCCTGCCGGTGAAGCTGCCGCGCGAGATCTGCGCGCAGCTCATGGAGGACGCGAAGCTCGGCGCCAACGCCCGCATCACTGTGGACCTGGAGCGCCAGGTGGTGGTGCGCCCCAACGGCGAGGAGATCCCCTTTCAGGTGGATCCCTTCCGCCGCCACTGCCTGCTGAACGGGCTGGACGACATCGGTCAGACGATGCAGCACGCGCCTGCGATCGACGCCTACGAAGCGCGGCAACGCGCAGCGCAGCCCTGGCTGTTCGCGTAGGCTTGCTCACGCCGCCGCACGGCAGCCGCCAAACCAACCCCGCCGCCCGGCGGCAAGACGGATTCGTCCCATGACCGCGAACAAGCAGCTCCTGATACTTCCCGGCGACGGAATCGGTCCGGAGGTGATGCGCGAGGTGCGCCGCATCATCGACTGGCTGGAGCAGCGCCGCCATGCGCGGTTCGAGATCACCGAGGGCTTGGTCGGCGGCGCCGCCCTCGACGCGGAAGGCGTGCCCTGCCCCGATGCGACCGTGGCGGCGGCGCGCGCGGCGGACGCGGTGCTGTTCGGCAGCGTCGGCGGGCCGAAATGGGATTCGCTGCCCTTCGAGCGCCGGCCCGAGCTGGGCATCCTGCGGCTGCGCAAGGAGCTCGGCCTTTTCGCCAACCTCCGCCCCGCCGTAGTGCTCGACCCGCTGGTGGACGCCTCCTCCCTCAAGCCCGATGTGGTGCGCGGCCTCGACATCATGATCGTGCGCGAGAGCACGGGCGGCATCTATTTCGGCGAGCCGCGCGGCATCACCACAGACGCGGCCGGCAAGCGCACGGGTATCGACACGGAGGTCTATACCGAGGAGGAGATCGCGCGGGTGGCGCGCATCGCCTTCGACCTCGCGCGCAAGCGGCGCAACAAGGTGACGAGCACCGAGAAGGCCAACGTCATGCAGTCCGGCCGCTTGTGGCGCGCGGTCGTGAGCGAGGTGCACAGGGCCGAGTTCCCCGACGTGCAGCTCGAGCACATGTACGCCGACAACGCGGCCATGCAGCTGTGCTCGCGGCCGAAGCAGTTCGACGTGATCCTCGCCTCAAACCTGTTCGGTGACCTGCTCTCGGACCTCGCGGCGGCGCTGACGGGCTCGCTCGGCATGCTGCCCTCGGCCACGCTTGGCGTGGTGCAGCCGGACGGGCGGCGGCACGCCCTCTACGAGCCCATCCACGGCTCCGCGCCCGACATCGCGGGCAAGGGCATCGCCAACCCCTCGGCGCAGATCCTCTCCTTCGCCATGCTGCTGCGCTGGTCCTTCGGCATGGAGGAGGACGCGAAGCTGATCGAGACGGCGGTGGAGCGCGTGCTGGCCGGCGGCCTGCGCACGGCCGACATCATGCAGCCTGGCATGGCGCGGGTGGGCACCGCCGTGATGGGCGAGGCGGTGGTGCGGGAGCTGGACAAGCTCGCATAGCGCCCCGCCGTTTTTGCGCGGCCCTGGGGGTTGCGCATCCTGACATGGGGCGGTAATGCCCCTCGCACGGCCAGCGCCCGTAGCTCAATGGATAGAGCATCAGACTACGGATCTGAGGGTTGGGAGTTCGAATCTTCCCGGGCGCGCCACTTCCCAGAGTAGCGCTCTGGTCAGCGCATCGCGCTCCCCACCGGGCACGCCGTGCGTCCCCCATCCACCTGCAGATGCGCGCCGGTGATGCCCGAAGCCGCCTCCGAGCACAGGAACAGCACCGCCGCCGTGATCTCCGAGGGCAGGCAGTAGCGCCCCATCGGGATGGCCGCGCGGTAGCGCTCGGCCGGGTCGTTCGCGCCGCGCCGGGCCGCCTGCTCCTCCAGCGAGCGGATCATGCGCGTCTCGGTCGGCCCGGGGCAGACGGCGTTCACCCGCACGCCCTGGCGCGCTACCTCGCCCGCCACGGACTTCGTGAGCCCGAGCACCGCGTGCTTGGAGGCGACATAGGGCGAAAGCCCGGCCGAGCCCACCAGCCCCGCCGTGGAGGCGGTGTTGACCACCGCCCCCTGCCCCTGCGCCACCATGACCGGCAGCACATGGCGCAGCCCGAGGAACACGCCCTTCACGTTCACCGCCAGCACGGCGTCGAACACCGCCTCCTCCTGCTCGATAAGCGGCTTCACCTCGCCCTCGATGCCGGCGTTGTTGAAGAAGCAGTGGATGGCGCCCCAGGCCTCCAGCGCCGCCTCGACATAGGCGGCCACCTCGGCGGCGCGCGTCACGTCGGCGGCGCGGAAGCGCACGTCATGACCCTCGGCGCGCAGCGCAGCCGCCGCCTCATGGCCCGCGGGGTCGCGGTCGACCATCAGCACCCGCGCGCCCTCGCGCGCGAAGCCGCGCGCCGCGTCGAGCCCGAGCCCATGGGCTGCCCCCGTCACCACCGCCACCCTGCTCTCGAAACGCATCCCCTGCCCTCCCCGCCTCAAACCAGCCCCTCGCGCAGCGCGCGCGCCGCCACCTCGATCAGCAGGCCTGCGCGCGGGATGAAGCCGCTCATGGTCAGCACGCCGTGCATCATGTCGGCCGCGTGCAGATGCGTCACCGGCACGCCTTCGCGCTCCAGCCGGTTGGCATATTCTCTCCCCTCGCCCACCAGAGGGTCATGGCCCACCGTCAGCACGAAGGCGGGCGCGACGCCGGCGAGGCTCGCCGCGCGCAGGGGCGAAGCGCGCCAGTCGTTCCAGCTTGCGGGATCGGGCGCGTAATGGGCGCGGAACCAGCGCATGGCGGGCGTGGTCAGCGCCGCTCCCTGCTCGAAGCGCGCCATGGAGTCGTGGGTCTGGGCCATCTCCACCACCGGGTAGAGCAGGAGCTGGAAGCGGAGCGGCGGCAGCGCGCCGTCCCGGGCCATCAGCGCCATCACGGCGGCGAGGTTGCCGCCCGCGCTGTCGCCGCCCACGGCGAGCCGCGCGGCGTCGAGGCCGAGCCTGCCGGCCTCTGCCGCGGCGAAGCGCACCGCCTCGGCCAGATCCTCCACCGCGGCGGGGAAACGGTGCTCGGGGGCCAGGCGGTAGTCCACCGACAGCACCGAGCAGCCCGCACCATTGGCCAGGCTGCGCGCCAGGTGATCATGCGTGTCGAGGTCGCCGAAGACCCAGCCGCCGCCATGGGCAAAGACGAGGCAGGCCAGCGCCTCGCCCGGCGCGCTGCCCATGGGGCGCAGCAGCCGCGCGCCCCGGCCGGAGGGCAGGCGGACCTCGCACGATGACGCGACCGGCGGCGGCGGCGCCTGCAGCGCGGCGCGCCCAGCCGCGTATTGCGCGCGGGCGGCGGCGGGCGTCAGCGTCTCGAAGCCCGGCGTGTTCGCGGCCCTGGCCATGTCCAGAAGGCGCTGGCAGTCGGGGTGCAGGGGGGCGGGCATCAGCTCAGCCTCGCCGCCCGGCGGTTGCGGTCATCACGGGGCTCCCCTTCCCTCCGCGCGATGATGCGCCCCCCGGCGCGGCGCGGCAACGCCCGGGACGGTGGCCAAGCGGGCGGGCCGCTGCCTAGCATGACGGGACAGCCCGGCATGGAGAGCCCCTTGGACGACAGCGCGCGCCCGCTCGTGATCTGCCTCGGCAATGCGGTGGCCGACCATGTGTTCCGCGTGGACGAGATCCCGCAGCCCCCCGCGAAGGAGCGCGCGCGCGGCTACGCCCTCACCGCCGGCGGCATGGCCGCCAACGCCGCCATCGCGGTGCGGCGGCTGGGCGGGCGCGCCGCCTTCTGGGGCCGCGTCGGCGACGACAGCAATGGCGAACTGCTGTTGCGCGCGCTTCGCCAGGAGGGGGTGGAGACCGATGACATCCGCGTGATCCCCGGCGCGGTCAGCCCCACCTCGGCCGTGCTGGTGGACCGCATGGGTGAGCGCGTGATCCTGGGCTTCCGGGGCGAACGGCTCGATCCGGACCCGTCCTGGCTGCCCCTCGCCCGGCTGGCCGAGGCGCGGGCCCTGCTTTGCGACCCGCGCTGGCCCGAGGGCGCCGCGCGCGCCTGCGCCGAGGCCGAGGCCCGGGGCGTGCCGAGCGTGCTGGACGGCGAGCGCAGCGAAACGCGCGTGCTGCTCGAGCTCGCGCCCCGGGTGCGCCATGCGATCTTCTCGGTGCCCGGCCTCGCCAATTACGGGCTGGGGCTGCGTCCCTCAGAGGCGCTGCGCAAGGCCGTCTCGGAGGGGGTGACGGAACTCGCCGCCGTCACCCGCGGCGAGCAGGGCGTGCTCTGGCTGCGCCGGGGAGAGGAGACGCCGCACCACATGCCGGCCTTCCCCGTCGCCGCCACCAACACCACCGGCGCGGGCGACGTGTTCCACGGCGCCTATGCGCTGGGCCTCGCCGAAGGCATGGGGGTGGAGGAGGCGCTCAGGCTCGCCAATGCGGCAGGGGCGTTGCGCGCGCGCGACGGCCGCACCGCCACCCGCGCCGAAACGGAGGCCTTCCTGGCCGCCCAGGCTTGAGGCCGAGCGGAAGCCGCTTCCGGCGGCCGGCCAAGTCGTGGCACGCTTGCCTCATCCAGGTCGTGAGGAAGCACAAAACGTGACCCCACCCGATTCCATCGCCGCCGCCCAGACCGCGGGCGAGGCCATGCGCGATGCCATCCTGCGCAAGCTGACCTTCGATATCGGCAAGAGCCGCGCCGGGGCGCTCGACCGCGACTGGTTCATGGCCACGGCGCTCGCCGTGCGCGACCGCGTGATCGAGCAGTGGCTGAAGGACATGCGCAGCGCCTACGACACGGGCCGCAAGCAGGTCTACTACCTCTCGCTCGAGTTCCTGATCGGGCGACTGCTGCGCGAGAACATGTCCAACTTCGGCCTGATGGCCGAGGTGCGCGCGGCCCTCGTCTCGCTCGACGTGAACCCCGCCCTGGTGGAGGCCTGCGAGCCGGACGCGGCGCTCGGCAATGGCGGCCTCGGGCGGCTGGCGGCGTGCTTCATGGAGAGCCTCGCCTCGCTCGGCATTCCCGCCTTCGGCTACGGCATCCGCTACGACCACGGGCTGTTCCGGCAGGTGATCCGCGACGGCTGGCAGCTCGAATACGCCGAGGACTGGCTGAACTTCCAGAATCCATGGGAGTTCGCGCGCCCCGAGATCGCCCACACGATCGGCTTCGGTGGTTCGGTCGAGGAAGTGACCGGCGAGAACGGAGAGCCCCGGCAGGTCTGGAAACCGGCGGAGACGGTGCTCGCTGTCGCCTACGACACGCCCATCGTTGGCTGGCGCGGCCAGCATGTGAACACGCTGCGCCTGTGGTCGGCGCGCGCGGTGGACGCGATCCGCCTCGACGCCTTCAACCGCGGCGACCATGTGGGCGCGGTCGTCGAGCGCGCGCGCGCCGAGGCCATCTCGCGCGTGCTCTATCCGGCCGATGACAGCCCCGAGGGGCAGGAACTGCGTCTGCGACAGGAGTTCTTCTTCTCCTCCGCCGCACTGC
>JBKBSR010000328.1:0-3498 GCA_046291055.1 Roseococcus sp. | reverse complement strand
GGGCGGCGCGGGCGGGGCCTCGATGCCCTTTGGGGCGTCGGCCTCCGGCCGCTCGGCCCCGCCACCCTCGAACACGATGTCGAAGGCCGGGGGTGGCAGCGCCTCCGAGGGCCGGCCGCGCGGGTCGAGGTCGAGCAGGATGGGCAGCAGCAGCAGCCCGTGCAGCAGCAGCGAGGCCAGCACCCAGGGCCCCAGCGGCCGCCCCGGCCCCGGCCGGCCCCAGCGCAGCGGCAGCAGCGGGGCGCGCGGGCGCGACAGCCGCGGCTCGCGCCGGGGCGGCGCGGGGCGGCGGCGGCCGAAGCGCGGCAGGGGGCGCGCGTCGGGGCGGGGAAGGGGGGCGCGGCTCACGCCGGGGGGCCTCGCATGGGAAGGGGGCAGATAGCCCGGCCCCGCCGCGTCGCGGAATGGGGCGGGGAGTCACGAAGCGTCTCCCGTCCCCCCTTCGGCCCGGCGCGGGCCACCCCAGATGACCCCGCATGAAGGCCCGCCGCCGCGCCCTGCTCGCCGCCCCCGCCCTGCTCGCCGCCGCCCCCGCGGCCGCGCAGTCCGAGATCATCGCCACGGGGCGCGGGCCGATGCGGCTCTCGGTCTTCGCCGAGGGGCTGGAGCGCCCCTGGGGCGGCGGCTTCCTGCCGGACGGGCGGCTCATCGTCAGCGAGCGGCCGGGCCGGGTGCGGCTGATTACGCCCGATGGCCGCCTCTCCGCCCCGCTGCCCGGCGTGCCGGGGGTGGAGCCTGGCGGCCAGGGCGGGCTGCTCGACCTGCGTCCCGCGCCCGATGTCGCCCGCACCGGCGAGCTCTTCTTCGCCGCCTCCATGCTGGTGGAGGGCGGGGCGCTGACGCGGCTCTGGCGCGCGCGCCTCGCGGGCGAGCGGCTGGAGGGCGCGGCCCCGGTGCTCGACGCCACCCCCGCCCAGGCGCGCGGGCGGCTGCATTACGGCGGGCGGATCGCCTTCAGCCCCGATGGCCGGCACCTCTTCCTCGCCACCGGCGACCGCAACGAGGTGCGGGAGCGCGCCCAGCGCGGCGACGACCTGGCGGGCAAGATCATCCGCCTGACGCGCGAGGGGACGATCCCCGCCGACAACCCCTTCCTCGGACGGCCCGGCTGGCGCGGCGAGATCTGGACGCTCGGCCACCGCAACCCGCAGGGCATCGCCTTCCACCCCGTCACCGGCAGCCTGTTCTGCGCGGAGTTCGGCCCGCGCGGCGGCGACGAGCTGAACCTGATCGAGCCCGGGCGGAACTACGGCTGGCCCCATGCGACGCATGGCCGCGAATACTGGGGCGGGAGCATCGCGGGCGGGCGCACCACCGGCCCCGGCCTGACCGATCCGCTGCGCGTCTGGACGCCCTCCATCAGCCCCTCGGGCATCGCCTTCGCCCCGCCCGCCGGGCCCTGGCGCGGCGACCTGTTCCTCGCCTGCCTCAACCCGCCCGGGCTGCTGCGGCTGGAGATGGCGGGCGACCGGCCGGGGGCGGAGGAGCGGCTGCTCTGGGGCCGGTCGCGGCTGCGGCAGGTGATCTTCGCGCCCGACGGCGCGCTGCTGGCGCTGACCGACGAGACGCAGGGGCGCATCCTGCGCCTCGCGCCGGCATGACTCTCTTCCCTTTCCGCGCGAACCGCCCAATCTGCGCCCCATGAGCGACCTGCCCGCCGAGCCCTGCGCCGATACCGCCCTCCTCGCCGCCTTCTGGCGCGTGCTCGCCGGCACGGGCTGGGAGGGGCTGACGCTGCGCGCCGTGGCCGCCGAGGCCGGCCTGCCGCTGGCCGAGCTGCGCCGCCGCTTCCCCGGCCCGCTGGCCTTCCTGCGCGCCCACCTCGCCGCGGTGGAGCAGGAGGTGATCGCCGGCACGGTGGAGGACAGCACCTCCACCGCGCGGGACCGCCTGTTCGACGTGCTGATGCGCCGGCTGGACGCGCTGCAGCCGCACCGCGCCGGCATTACCCGCCTGATGCGCGACCTGCCGCGCGACCCCGCCCTCGCCCTCTGGCTCGCCGCGCGGATGCCCGCCTCCATGGCCTGGATGCTGGAGGCGGCGGGGCTGGAGGCCGGCGGCCCGAAGGGCGCCGCGCGCGCGCATGGGCTGGCGGTGGTCTGGCTCGCCGCGCTGCGCGCCTGGGAGAAGGACGAGACGCAGGATCTCTCCCCCACCATGGCCGCGCTGGACCGCGCGCTGGACCGTGCCGACAAGGCCGCGCGCTCGCTCGGCCTGGGGCGGGAGGAGGCCCGGGAAACCGACACGCCGTTGAAACCGGAAGGGATTTGACCGGCCCCGTTCCGCCCGCGTAGCTTGTGCGCCGCACACAAGCGGGGGAATGGGATCATGGCCGGCTCGCCCTTCAACGCCGAGGAGATGATGAAGCTGTTCGGCAGCATGAAGCTGCCCAACGCCGAGCATCTCCAGGCGCTCGCCGAGGCGCAGAAGCGCAACCTGGAGGCCCTGGCCGCGGCCAATCGCCTCGCCATGGAGGGCGCCCAGGCGCTGGCGCGGCGCAACCTCGAGATCCTGCAGCAGGGCATGGCCGAACTCGCGCAGACGCTGCAGAGCCTCGCCTCGCTGGAGGGCAACCCGGCGCAGAAGGCGCAGCAGCAGGCCGAGGCGATGAAGGCCGCCTATGAGCGCGCCGTGGCCAACATGAAGGAGCTGGCGGAGCTCATCCAGAAGTCCAACGGCGAGGCGATGGAGGTGCTGAACCGCCGCTTCGCCGAGGCGATGGAGGAGCTGCGCGGCCTGATGGGCCAGGGGCGCTGAGCCGCCCCGCGCGTCACGGGCGGCGCAGGTAGAGCGCCGCGCCCAGCAGCAGCGCCAGCGCGAAGCTGGCCAGCGCCGCCCCCACCCCGCCCGCCAGCGCGGCAAGTCCCGAGACGCCCTGCAGCACCGCCGCGCCGCCGAAGAAATACATGTTCTGGGCCGAAAGGGCGCGCCCCGCCTCCTCCGGCCGCACCAGGGCGCGCAGCCGCGCGAAGCACAGCACCTGGAAGGAGATGGCGAGGCCGAAGCCCAGCATCAGCGCCGCATCCGCCACCGGCCCGGCGCCCAGCGGCCCGCCCGCCAGCAGCGCCAGGATGAAGCCCGCCGCCAGCACATGCCCCCCGGCCAGCAGCCAGGGCAGCCGCCCCAGCCGCGCCACCGCCAGCCCCGCCAGCGCCGGCCCCAGCACCAGCGCCATTGTGGCGGCGAAGAGCACATGCCCCGCCTCGATGCGCGAGAGCCCCTTCACCTCCATCAGCCAGGGCCCGCCCCAGAGGCCGCGCACCCCCAGCACCGCCCCGAAGCTCACGAAGGCGATGGCGAACAGCCCGCGGAGCTGCGGCGCGCCCAGCAGCCGCACCACTTCCCGCGTGTCGGCGGCCAGCGTCCGCCCCGGCTCGCGCGCCGGCGGCGCGGCGCGCAGCGTCAGACCCACCGCGGCGAAGGCGAGCGCGGCGAGGCCGAGGCAGGCCCAGAACCCCGCCCGCCAGCCCGCCGCCTCGACGAGGATGGCGAGCGGGC
>JBKBSR010000327.1:0-3537 GCA_046291055.1 Roseococcus sp. | reverse complement strand
CTCGACACCATCCAGGCCGAGAGCACGCGCGAGGCGCTGCGCGCGACCCGCGCCGCCCTGGCCGCCCAGGCCGCCCGCCTCGCCGCCGAGGCCGAGGATGCCCCCGCCATCCTCTTCCCCGACTGGCTGCGCGCCAGCGAGGATCCGCGCGCGCGCGAGGCGATGGCCGGGCAGGCCGCGCTCTTCGCCGCCCGCCGCGCGGCGCTGGAAAGCCAGCTCGCCATCGCCGAGGCGCGCGAGCAGCAGGGCCGCGCCTCCATCGAGGCGGCCCAGGGGCAGTTGCGCGCCGCGCGCCGCCAGCTCGAGCTGGTGATCCAGGAGGAGGCGATGCGCCGCGGCCTGGTCAGCCAGGGCCTCTCCCGCCTGCCCGAGCTGCTGGCCGTGCAGCGCGCCCGCGCCGGCGCCGAGGGCAGCATCGAGGAACTCATCGCCCAGATCGCGCGTGCCGAGGCCCAGGTGGCCGAGGCGCAGAGCCTCGCGCGCAACGCCCGCAACGCTCGCATGCAGGAGGTGGCGGCCGAATCGCGCGAGGTGGCCGGGCGGCTCGCCGAGGCCGAGGAACGCCTGCGCGCCGCCGAGGATGTCGCTCAGCGGCGCGAAATCCTGGCCCCCGAGGCGGGCACCATCGTCAACCTGCGCCTGTTCACCGTGGGCGGGGTGGTGCGCCCCGGCGACCCGCTGATGGACCTCGTGCCCGATCAGGACGCCCTGGTGGCGGAGGTGCAGATCCAGCCGCTGGACATCGACATGGTGCATGTGGGGCTGCGCGCCGATGTGCGCCTGACGGCCTTCCGCCAGGGCGTTGTCCCGGCGCTCGAGGGGCGCGTCACCTTCGTTGCGGCCGATGCGACGAACGACCCGCAGACGCGCATGACCTACTACCGCGCCTTCATCGCCCTGGCGCCCGGGCAGATCGAGCGGCTGCCGGGCGTCTTCCTCGCCCCCGGCATGCCGGTGGAGGCGCACATCGTCACCGGCCAGCGCAGCCTCTGGCGCTACCTCACCCAGCCGCTGCGCGAGAGCATGCGCCGCGCCTTCACGGAGAACTGAGACCCCCCCGTGTCGCATCCAGCGCCGCCTGCAGCATCCAGGCCGCGGCGGCCGCGTCCACCGCCGCGGCGCGCTTGCGGCGGCTGAGATCGGCCTCGGCGATCATCGCCCGGTTCACGGCGGCCGAGGAGAGCCGCTCATCCCACAGCGCGCAGGGCAGGCCGGTCGCCTCGGAGAGCGCGAGCGCCCAGTCCCGCGCCGCCTGGGCCGCGGGGCCGAGGCTGCCGTCCATGGACAGCGGCAGCCCCACCACCAGCCCCTCCGCCCCCTCCTTGCGGGCGATGGCGGCGATCTCGGCCGCGTTGTCGCGCAGCCGGCCCCGCTTCAGCGCCGCATAGGGCGAGGCGAGCAGCAGCGTCACGTCCGAGAGGGCGAGCCCAATGACGCGCCGGCCGGGGTCCAGGCCGATCAGCCGCGCCCCGCGCGGCAGGCTTGCGCGCAGCGCCGCCATGGTGGAGAGAGCCATGCCGGGCCTTATGCGGCCCGCCCCTCACGAACGGAAGTGGATG
Source organism: Roseococcus sp. (assembly GCA_046291055.1). Taxonomy (GTDB): domain Bacteria; phylum Pseudomonadota; class Alphaproteobacteria; order Acetobacterales; family Acetobacteraceae; genus Roseococcus. Next base: position 1,978 of record JBKBSR010000327.1, on the reverse strand, counting down.
TCATGTCGCTCGATGCCGCGACGGTGCGTCGCGTCGCCAACCTGGCCCGGCTGCGCCTGGAGGAGTCCGAGGTGGAGACCCTGCGGGGCGAGTTGAACGGGATTCTCGGCTGGATCGAGCAGTTGCAGCAGGTGGACACGGAGGGGGTGGAGCCCATGGCGGGCGGCGCGCCCGGCGAGGCGCGGCTGCCCTGGCGCGCCGATGTGGTGACCGATGGCGGCATCGCCGGCAAGGTGCTGGCCAACGCCCCGGACCGCGAGGGCGAGTATTTCGCCGTGCCCAAGGTGGTCGAGTGATGCGCCCGACGGAACTCACCATCGCCCAGGGCCTCGCCGCGCTGGAGAGGCGCGAGATCAGCGCCCTCGAACTCACCGACGCCTTCCTCGCCGCCATCGAGCGGCTCAATCCGCGCCTCAACGCCTACATCACCGTCACCGCCGAGGCGGCGCGGGAGGCGGCGCGCGCCTCCGACGCGCGGCGCGCGAAGGGGAGCGCGGGGCCGCTCGAGGGCATCCCGCTGGGCATCAAGGACCTGTTCTGCACCGAAGGGGTGCGGACCACCGCCGCCTCGCGCATCCTCGGCCCCTTCGTGCCGCCCTATGAAAGCACCGTGACCGCGAACCTGAAGCGCGACGGGGCGGTGTTCCTGGGCAAGCTGAACATGGACGAGTTCGCCATGGGCTCCTCCAACCTCACCAGCGCCTTTGGGCCGGTGGAGAATCCGTGGTCGCGCGCCAATGATCCGTCGAAGCGCCTGGTGCCGGGCGGAAGTTCCGGCGGTTCGGCGGCGGCGGTGGCGGCGCGCCTCGCCATGGGGGCCACGGCGACCGACACGGGCGGCTCCATCCGCCAGCCCGCGGCCTTCTGCGGCATCGCCGGCATCAAGCCCACCTACGGACGCTGCTCGCGCTGGGGGATCGTCGCCTTCGCCTCCTCGCTTGACCAGGCGGGGCCGGTGGCGCGCACGGTGGAGGACAACGCGATCCTGCTGCGCTCCATGGCCGGGCATGATCCGAAGGACAGCACGAGCGCGAACCTCCCCGTGCCGGACTTCCGCGCGGCCGTCGGCCGCGGCGTGAAGGGGCTGCGGATCGGCGTGCCCGAGGAATACCGCCTGCCCGGCATGGCGCCCGAGATCGAGGCGCTGTGGGAGCAAGGCCTCGCCTGGCTGCGCGAGGCGGGGGCGGAGACGGTGCCGATCAGCCTGCCGCACACCCAGTATGCGCTGCCCACCTACTACGTGGTCGCGCCGGCGGAGGCCTCCTCCAACCTCGCGCGTTATGACGGGGTGCGCTTCGGGCTGCGCGAGAGCGGGGCGGACCTGAAGGACCTCTACGAGCGCACGCGCGCGAAGGGTTTCGGCACCGAGGTGCGCCGGCGCATCATGATCGGCACCTATGTGCTGAGCGCGGGCTACTACGACGCCTACTACCTCAAGGCGCAGAAGGTGCGCGCGCTGATCCGCCGCGACTTCGAGGAGGCCTGGGCGCGCTGCGACGCCATCGTCACACCCGCCACCCCCACGGCCGCCTTCGCCATGGACGAGCGGCAGGACGATCCGGTGACCATGTATCTGAACGACGTGTTCACCGTGACGGCGAACCTCGCGGGGCTGCCGGGCCTCGCGGTGCCGGCGGGGCTCGACGCGCAGGGGCTGCCGCTCGGGCTGCAGGTGATCGGCCGCGCCTTCGACGAGGAGACGGTGTTCGCGGTGGGCGGCGCGATCGAGCGCGCGGCGGGGTTCGACGCAAAGCCGGGGATCATGGCATGAGCTACACCATCCAAGGCGACACCGGCCCCTGGGAGGTCGTGATCGGCCTCGAGGTCCACGCCCAGGTGCTCTCGCAGGCCAAGCTATTCAGCGGCGCGGCCACGGCCTTCGGTGCGGAGCCCAACAGCCAGGTCAGCTTCGTGGATGCCGGTTTCCCCGGCATGCTGCCCGTGATCAACGAGGCGTGCATCGCCCAGGCCGTGCGCA
>JBKBSR010000326.1:0-3553 GCA_046291055.1 Roseococcus sp. | reverse complement strand
GGCGGCCGCCGCCGCCCGCGCCGCCGCGGCCGCCTCCGCCCGCGCCGCCGACCATGACGGCTGAGCCGCCTGCGGCGCTGCTCGTCCATGACGGGCCGGGCCGCCTGCGGCTGCGCCTGCCCGCGCTGCGCGGCGATGCGCCCGGCCTCGCCGCGCTGGCGCTCGCGCTGGCCGGGCTGCCCGGGGTGGTGGCGGCCGAATCGGCGGCGCTGACGGGCAGCGTGCTCGTCCTGCACCGCGCTGACTCCGCCGGGCTGCTGCGCGCGGCCGAGGCAGCGGGGCTGCTGCGCCTGGCGGCGGAGGCCCCGGCGGCGGAGGGCCCCGCCCTCTCGCCCGCCGTGTTCTGGCCGGCGGCGGGCGCGGCGGCGACGGCGCTGCTGGCGCTGCACCAGCTCCTCCAGCGGCAGTTCCTGCCCCCGGCCTTCAGCCTCGCCACCCAGGCGCTGGTGCTGGCCCGCGCGGCCTGGGCGGCCCAGCACGGCGAGGCGGCGCCGGGCGCCGAGGCGCCGGATCCCGAGGGCTGAGCCGCCCTCAGCCCCGCAGGGCCGGGGCGAGTTCCGTCGCCTCCCAGGGCAGGTCGAGGTCGCTGCGCCCCACCTGCCCATAGACCGCCAGCGCGCGCAGGAATCCGCCGGGCGCCGCGGCGCGGGCGCGCAGCCCCATGCGCCGCAGCAGGGCGCCCGGGCGGAAATCCGCCGCCGCGCGCAGCCCGTCGGCCAGCTCCGCCTCCGGCAGCCGCGCCGTGCCGAAGCCGTGCACGCGCAGGCTCGCGGGCTCGGCCCGGCCCGGCGCGTAGCAGAGATGCACCTCGCAGCGCGCCGCGAGCCCCGCCGCCACGAGGTTCTTCGCCGCCCAGCGCGCCGCATAGGCCGCGAGACGGTCGATCCGCCCCGGATCCTTGCCCGAGAGCGCCGCCTGGGGCTGGCGCGAGAACTCGCCATAGCTGTCCATGCCGGGCTTGCGCCCGGTCAGCCCCGGATGGGTGGCGGGCCCGCCGCCGCGCGCGATGCCGCCCGGGTTCACCGCCAGCACCGTCGCGGGGTCGAGCCCGAGCGGCGCGCCGGCCAGGGCGGGGGCCAGCACCTCCGCGCGCAGCAGGCCGGGCAAGGCGGCGCGGGCGGCCGCCTCGCCGCCGCAGATCAGCGTCACCGCGGCGATGCGCACCGGCTTCCCGTCCCGATACACCACGGCCACCTGGGCCTTGGCGTCCGGGCTCAGCGCGCCGAGCCGCCCCGCCGCGCGCGCCGCGTCGAAGCCGCGCGCCACCCGGTGGGCGAGCATGATGGGCATGGGCATCAGCTCGGGCGTGTCGTCGCAGGCGAAGCCGAAGGCGTTCACATGCTCGTCGGCCAGGGGGTCCTCCTCGCCGCGCTCCTCCTCCGGCAGCTCGGTGAGGCTGGTGAGGATGCTGCAGCGCCGCGCGTCGAAGCCGCCCGGGCCGGGCTCGGCATAGCCCGCGTCGGCCAGCACCTCGCGCGCGATGGCGGGCATGTCCACCGCCGCGCGGGCGGCGAGGCGCGCGGCGAGGAAGACGATGCCGCTCGCCACCGCGCATTCCACCTCGGCCGAGGCCAAGGGGTCCTGGCGCAGCACCGCGTCCACCACCGCATCGGCGATCAGGTCGCAGAGCTTGTCCGGGTGGCCGGGTGTCACGGATTCCGAGACGAAGACGGATTCACCCCCCATCGCGCACCCTCCCCTGTTCCCGCCGCGCCGCCGCCGCCGCGAGGGCGCGGTTCGCCGCGAAGGCCCCGAACCCGGCGCCGGCGGCGAGCAGCGCGCCGCCGGGCGTGAGCGGGCCGAGCCCGAGCAGGCGCCGCAGCGGCGGCAGCGCCTGCGCCAGCCCCTGCAGCGCCAGCCCGCCGCCCAGCGCCCCCAGCAGCAGCCGGTTCGGCGGCGCGCCGCGCGCCGGCCCGCCCCGCTCGGCGCGGCAGGCCAGCGCGTGCAGAAGCTGCGCGAGCGTCAGCCCATGGAAGGCCACCGCCCCGCCCGTCGCGCCGCGCCCGGCCAGCGTTTGCACCGCCAGCACCGCGCCGGCCATCACCGCCCCCTCGCGCCCGATGCGCCGGAGATCCTCCCGCCCGAGCAGCGGCGCGCCGGGCGGGCGCGGCGGCCGTGTCAGCTCGTCGCCCCCTGGCGGATCGAGCCCCAGCGCCAGCGCCGGCGCCACGTCCGAGACGAGGTTGAGCCAGAGAAGCTGCATGGGCGAGAGCGGCTCGGGAAGCCCCGCCCCGGCCGCGCCCAGCATGACCAGGCTCTCCGAGAGGTTGGTGGAGACCAGGTAGCGCAGCACCTTGCGGATATTGCCCGTGGTGGCCCGGCCCAGCCGCAGCGCGCGCAGGATGCCATCGAGCTCGTCGCCGGCCAGCACGATGTCCGCCGCCTGGCGCGCCACCTCGCTGCCGCGCGCGCCCATGGCGATGCCGATATCGGCCGCGCGCAGGGCGGGGCCGTCATTCACCCCGTCGCCCGTCATGGCCACCACCGCCCCGCCCGCCTGCAGCGCCTGCACCACCGCGAGCTTCTGCGCGGGGCTGACGCGCGCGAAGGCGTCGGCGCGGGGGGCGAGGGCGGCCAGCACCTCGGGCCGTGCGGCGTCGAGCTGCCCGGCCTCCAGCACCGTGATCTCGGGGCTCCGCGAGAGGCGCAGCTCCCGTGCGATGGCGATGGCGGTGGCCGCCTGGTCGCCGGTGATCATCACCGTGCGCACCCCGGCCGCGTGCAGCGTGGCGATGGCCGCCTTCGCGTCCTGCCGCAGCGGATCGGCGATGCCCGCGAGGCCGCACCAGACGAGCCCCGCCTCCGCCTCGCCCTCGCCGAAGGCCACGCCCAGCACGCGCAGCGCGCGCCCGGCCATGGCGTCGTTGGCGGCGCGGATGGCGGCGCGCTCCTCGGCGGCGAGGGGAGCGGCGCCGGCCCCGTCGAGCCGCCGGTCGCACAGCGCCAGCACCTCCACCGGGTCGCCCTTCACGGCGAGCAGGGGCGCGCCCTGCGGGCCCGCGTGCAGTGTGGCCATGCGCTTGCGCCCCTCGGCGCGCGGGCGCGCGGCGCGGCGGGGATGGGCGGCGCGCAGCGCGGCGAGGTCGCAGCCCAGCGCCCGGGCGGCGCGCAGCAGCGCGACCTCGGTGGGCGAGCCGGCGAGGCCGCCATCGGGGCCGATCTCCACGTCGCTGCACAGGGCGGCCATGGCGAAAAGGCGGCGCAGCTCCTCCTCCGCGCCTGCGCCGGCCTCGGGCAGGGGGCGCAGCGCCTCGCCCTCGGCGGCGAAGGGGCCGGCGGGGGTGCGGGCCTCCACCACCGCCATCATGTTGCGCGTGAGCGTGCCCGTCTTGTCGAGGCAGACCACCTGCACCGCGCCCAGCGCCTCGATGGCGCCGAGGCGGCGCACCAGCACCCCCTCGCCGCGCATCTGGCGGATGCCGAGCGCGAGGGTGGTGGTGGCCACTGCGGGCAGCCCCTCGGGCACGGCCGCGACGGCGAGCGAGACGGCGATGCGCAACGCCGGCAGCAGGGCGCGACCGCGCAGCAGCGCAAGCCCGAGTGCCGCAAGGCA
>JBKBSR010000325.1:0-3562 GCA_046291055.1 Roseococcus sp. | reverse complement strand
GCGCGCGCCGCCGCCAGCGTGACCGATGTGGTCGAGCACATGACGCCCGCCATGACCGGCGAGGACTTCGCCTGGTTCCTCAAGGAGGTGCCCGGCGCCTTCGTCTGGATCGGCAACGGGCCCGCCGAGGGCGGGCGCGAGCTGCACCACCCCGCCTACGACTTCAACGACGCGATCCTGCCCGCCGCCTCCGGCTATCTCGCCGCCGTGGCGAAGCGCGCGCTTTCGGAAGGCTGAGCCCATGACCGACATCGCCCCCCTGCGGGACTTCGTGCAGGCCATGACGCGGCTGGCCGAGCGCGCGCCGGAGGAGGCCGTCTGGCTTTCCGAGGGGCGTGGGCTGCTCGAGGATCTGTTGCGCCGGGACGACTGGCTGCCGGCGGAGTTCGCCGAGCCGGGCCCGAGCTACCGGCAATACCTGCTCCACTGCGACCCGCTGGAGCGCTTCTGCGTCGTCAGCTTCGTCTGGGGGGTGGGCCAGCGCACCCCCATCCACAACCACAAGACCTGGGGCCTCGTGGGCATGCTGCGCGGGGCGGAGCGCAGCACCACCATGCATCCCGTGCCCGGCCAGCCCATGCGCGCGGGCCAGGTGGACCACCTCGCGCCCGGCGAGGTGGTGGCGGTGGGCTCCGCCGAGGAGGACGCCCACTGGGTCGAGAACGCGCTGACGGATCGGCCCTCCATCTCCATCCATGTCTATGGCGGCAACATCGGCGCGATCGAGCGCCATGTCTTCGACCCGCAGACCAGCGCGCCGCGCCGCTTCGTCTCCGGCTATCACAACAGCCGCCTGCCCAACCTGTGGGACCGTTCGGCGGCCCTCGCGCCCGCCCATTGACCGGCCGGCCGGGGCGGGGGCATCTGCCCCCATGCCCGACCTGCCGCCCCCCCCCGCGCTGCCGGACGCCTTCCGCGACATCCTCGGCCCGCAGGGCCTGCTGACCGCGCCCGAGGATCTCGCCCCCGCGCTCTCTGACTGGCGCGGCCTCTACCGGGGCGAGGCCATGGCCCTGCTGCGCCCGGCCAGCACCGAGGAGGTGGCGGCCTGCGTGCGGCTGTGCGCCGCGCACCGCATCGCCATCGTGCCGCAGGGGGGGAACACCTCCATGGTCGGCGGCGCCACCCCCGAGGCGCGGCCCGGCCAGGTGGTGCTCAGCCTAGCGCGGATGAACCGCGTGCGCGAGGTGGACCCGCTCGACATGACCATGACGGTGGAGGCCGGCCTCGTCCTCGCCCGCGCCCAGCAGGTGGCGGCCGAGCATGGCTGCCTCTTCCCGCTCAGCCTGGGCGCCGAGGGCTCGGCGATGATCGGCGGGCTGCTCTCCACCAATGCCGGCGGCAACACCACGGTGCGCTACGGCAATGCGCGCGAGCTCATGCTCGGCCTCGAGGTGGTGCTGCCGGACGGGTCGGTGATCCACGGCCTGCGCCGGCTGCGCAAGGACAACACGGGCTATGCGCTGCGCCACCTCTTCGTGGGGGCGGAGGGCACGCTCGGCATCATCACCGCCGCCGTGCTGCGCCTCTTTCCCGCCCCGCGGGAGACGGCCACCGCGCTCTGCGCCCTGCCCGACGAGGACGCCGCCCTCGCCCTGTTCCGCCGCTTCCGCGCGGCCGACGAAGGGGCGGTGCGCGCCTTCGAATACATCTCGGGCGCGGGGATGGAGGCGCTGCTCGCCACCATCGAGGGGACGAGCCTGCCGCTCGCCGCCCCCGCGCGGCACTACGCGCTGGTGGACCTCACCGCCTCGCGCGAGGGGGCGGGCCTCGCGGCGCTCATGGAGGGGGTGCTGGAGGCGGCCATGGAGGCGGGCGAGGTGCTGGATGCGGCCATCGCCGGCTCCGAGGCGCAGCGCGCGGCGATCTGGCGGTTGCGCGAGGAGCAGCCCGAGGCGCAGAAGCGCGCCGGCGCCAGCGTGAAGAACGACGTCTCGGTGCCCGTCTCGCGCGTGCCGGAGATGATCCGCCGCTGCTCGGCCGCGCTCACCGCCCTCATCCCCGGCAGCCGCCCCGTGCCCTTCGGGCATCTGGGCGATGGCAACATCCACATGAACCTGCTCCAGCCCGAGGGGATGGCGCCCGCCGCCTTCCTCGCCCGCGGCGAGGAGATCATGCATGCGGTCAACGACATCGTGCGCGCGCTCGGCGGCTCCTTCAGCGCCGAGCACGGGGTGGGGCGGCTCAAGACGGGCATGCTGGCCGAGTGGCGCGGCGGCGCCGAGCTCGCGGCCATGCGGGCGATCAAGGCCGCGCTCGACCCCCTGGGGATCATGAATCCGGGCAAGCTGCTGCCCGGCGGATGACCGGGCGGGCCGCGGCTGATATGACGCCCGCTCCATGACGCGCCTCGACCGCTACATCATGCGCCAGCTCGCGCTCGCGCTGCTCGCCGTCACGGTCGGGCTCGCGGCGCTGGTCTGGCTCACCCAGTCGCTGCGCTTCATCGAGCTGGTGCTGGACCGGGGCCTCTCCATCTGGGTGTTCCTGGAACTCACGGGGCTGCTGCTGCCGGGCTTCTTCGGCACCATCCTGCCCATCACCACCTTCGTGGTGACGCTGTTCACCTATGTGCGCCTCGCCGCGGACCGGGAGCTGGTGGTGATGCGCGCGGCCGGCCTCTCCAACTGGCAGCTCACCCGGCCGGCCATCGCGGTCGCCTCCATGGCCATGCTGGCCTGCTTCCTGCTCAACCTCTGGATCACCCCGGCGGCGCAGCGCAGCTTCCGCGACTGGCAGTTCGAAATCCGCAACCAGATGGCGGGGCTGCTGCTGCAGGAGGGCGTCTTCAGCTCCCTCGGCGCCGATCTGACCGTCTATGCCCGGCACCGCGACCGCGCGGGCCATCTCTGGGGCATCCTGGTGCACGACACGCGCGAGGCGGGGGCGCCGGTGACCATCCTCGCCGAGCATGGGCGGCTCACCACCACCCCCGAGGGCCCGCGCGTGACGCTGCTCAACGGCCAGCGCCAGCAGGTGGAGACGGTGCAGATGCCCGACGGCACGCGCAGCCTGCGCCTGTCGGTGCTGAGCTTCCAGGAGAACAGCCTCGACCTCGCGCGCGCCACCCGCTCGGAGGGGGTGCGCCACCGCAACGCGCAGGAGCGCACCCTGAGCGAGCTGCTGGAGCCGGAGGAGGGCGTCTCGCCGCGCGACCGGCGGCGCTTCCGCGCCGAGGCGCATCAGCGCCTGGCCAGCCCGCTGACCGCGGTGGGGCTCGCGCTCTTCGCGCTGGCGGTGGCGCTGACGGGGCAGTTCCGCCGCTTCGGCGGCGGAATGCGCCTGTTCATGGGCTGCGCGGCCATGGTGGGGCTGCTCGCCCTCGGCCTCGCCTTCGGCAACATGGCGGCGCGGCAGAACGCGCTGATCCCGCTGATCTGGCTGCACGCGCTGCTGCCGGGCCTCGCCTCGGCCTGGGTGCTGCTGGGCGCGCCGGGCGTGCCGCTGCGCCTGCGCCGCTGGGCGGGCTGAGGGGGCGGGAGGATGGCGCTGCCCCGCACCGTGGCCTTCTACATCGGCCGGCGCTTCTTCGGCGCGGTGCTGATCATGCTGGCGGCGCTGA
>JBKBSR010000324.1:0-3564 GCA_046291055.1 Roseococcus sp. | reverse complement strand
CGCCTCCGGCCGCACCGCCCTGCGGCCGTCACGTTTCGGAATCGCCGAGGGGCAGCCGGCCGATGGCGAGCAGCACCGGCAGCGTGGCGGCCCACAGCAGCATGGCCGCGAAAGGCAGGCGCAAGGCGAGCGGAACCGAGGCGGCGAAGACCGCCGCCGTGGCGAAGCTGCGGCGGATGCCGGTGCGCAGCAGCGCCTCGGGCGCCTCCGGGCGGCGCAGCGCGGCGCGGTGGCGCACCAGCAGCCACAGCGCCCCCTGCAGCACGGCCACCGCCGCCACGCTGGCCGCATAGAACACGACCGCCGCGGGTTCCGCCCCGGCCTCGCCCAGCACCGCGGTCGGGAAGGGCAGGAAGGCGATGCCGGCGAGCAGCGCCAGGGTCATCCAGGCCAGGGGCCGGTCCGCCCCCGTCAGAAGCCGGCAGATCCGCACATGGTTCAGCCAGACCGCCGCGATGACGACGAAGCTGAGCGCGAAGGAGAGCAGCTTGGGCCAGGTCGCCAGCAGCGCCGCCGCCAGCTCCCCATGCGCGGCGTGCGGGGGGCGCAACTCGATCGCGAGGATGGTGATGGCGATGGCGAAGACGGCATCGCCGAACATCACGAGTCGGTGCAGCAGCGACATGGGCGGGCCCCCCGGGGAGGAAAGAGGCCAGGGTAATCGGCAGGGGCGCAGCCGGGCCAGAGCCTCGAAACAGCACTTGACCCGACTTCGGGCGGAATGACAAAAACGGGCCATAAGCCACAGATTCGCCCGCGAATCGAACAACAAGGCCGGGACGCTTCGCCGCAGCCAGGGCCCCGAAGCCGGGCCCTGGAACGCAAAAGCGCCCGACCAGGGGGGTGGTCGGGCGCCCGTGCAGTCTGACTTCCGATCGGAGTGGTCGGGCGAGCCGATAGGGGATGTCGGCGCGTCCACCGGCGGCTTTCACCCCGCCAGCACAGGCACTATAGCGCGGCGCGCGGCGGGCGCAAAGCCGAATCCGCAGCCCGCATGCGGCGGCGCGACAGACGCAACAGCTTGTTCCGGCAGCGGAAAGCCCGCGCCGCTACTCCGCCGCCTGGCGCAGCGTGCGCCGCGCGGCCCAGGCCGCGCAGGCCGCGCCGAAGGCCTCGAAGATGCGGCGGCTGAAGGCATCCCGCTCCCAGTCGTATTCCGGGTGCCACTGCACGCCCCAGGCGAAGCCGGGGGCGCCGCGCACCTGCACCGCCTCGATGGTGCCGTCCGGCGCCCAGCCCATCGGCTCCAGCCGGGGGGCGAGGCGCTGCACACCCTGGTTGTGCAGGGAGTTCACCGGCACCTCCTCCGCCCCCGCCAGTTCGCGCAACAGGCCGTGGGGCGCGAGGCGCACGGCATGGGCCTTGCCTGTCCGCACCAGCGGGATGGGCTGGTCGGTGGGGGTGGAATGGTCCATCCGCCCGGGCAGATCCTGGATTCGCTGGTCGAGGCTGCCGCCCAGCGCCACGTTCAGCTCCTGCATGCCGCGGCAGATGGCCAGCAGCGGCAGCCCGGCCTGGATGGCGGCGCGGATCAGCGGCAGGGTGGTCGAGTCGCGCTGCAGATCCTCCGGCGTGCCCTCGGCATGGGCGGGCCCGTCGTAATGGCCCGGCCAGACATTGGAGCGGCTGCCCGTCAGCAGCAGCCCGTCGAGTCGCGGCAGGATTTCGGGCGCCAGCCCCTCGCCCGCCGCGGGCAGCAGCACCGGCACGCCCCCCACCGGGCCGAGCACGACGCGCACATAGTGATCGGAGGCGGCGTGGTTCGGGGTCTGGAAGATCCCGAAGGCCTTCACGCAGCAGGAGATGCCCACCATCGGTCGCATGTCCGCAACAAACCGCCCGTTCGCGGCGCTTTCAAGGCGGAAAAAGCGGCGCGCGACGCCTTTTTCAGCGCCGCTGCTCGAGTTCTTCGCGGAACCGGGGGTCGTTGAAGGCAAAGAGGAAGGGATCGAAGCGTTCCCCGGTGCGGATCTCGGTGAGGGTGACGCGGGTGGTGAGGCCCTGCGCGTCCACCACCGCCCATTGCCGCAGCGCCATGGGCTCCTCGCTGAAGGCGAGCTGGATGCGCCCCTCCGCCGCCCGCCCGGTGCGATGGACCGTGACGCGCAGGAAGCCGCCCGACCGCTCCACCCCCGCCACGGTCAGCTCGCCCGAGAGGCGCAGCGGGTTCTGCAGCAGCACGCCGAGCGGCGTGGAGGAGAGCGGCACGATGCTGGGCTGGCGCAGCTCGCGGTCGTAGTGGAAGAACTGCCCGTCGGCGGCGACGAGCAGGGTGGGCTCGGGCGGATCATACTCGAAGCGCATGCGCGAGGGGCGCCAGATCCAGGCCGTCCCCTGGGCGCTCGCGCCGGTCTGCGCGGTCTGCAGGAAGCGGGCGCGCAGCGTGGTGAGCCCGTTGAGATAGGCCTCGACCCGGGCGATGGCGGCGGCGCGCTCGGCCTCCGGCAGGGGCTGGGCGCGGGCGGCCGGCGGGGCGGCGGCGAGCAGGGGCGCGGCGAGCAGGGTGCGGCGGAACATGCCCCCCTTGTGGGGTGCGCCCGGGCGCGGGGGAAGGGGCTACTCGCCGATGCTCAGCAGCGCCCCCCGCACCCGCGCGGCGCGGAGCTGCCCCAGGAACAGCGCCGCCATGCCCGCGATCCAGGCCGCGTTCAGCGCCCAGGCGGCGGCCAGATGCCCCCAGGCGGTGCGCCCCTCGATCAGCGCCGCGCGCATCCCCTCGAACACATGCGCCGCCGGCAGCAGCAGCGCCAGCGGCTGCAGCCAGCCGGGCAGCACGCTGACGGGATAGAACACGCAGGCGAAGGGGGTGAGGCCGAACAGCACCGACCAGGCCAGCGCCTCCGCCCCCGCGCCCCAGCGCAGGATCATGGAGGTGACGCCCAGCGCCACCGCCCAGCCCATCACGATCAGCGCCGCGAAGAACAGCACCAGCACCGGCCCGATGGCGAGGATGTTGAAGGCATAGAGCAGGAAGGCGAGCCCCATGGCCGGCAGCACGCCCACCAGGGTGCGGATCACGCTCATCGCCATCAGCGCCGCCACCAGCTCCGCCGGCCGGATGGGCGAGACGAGCAGGTGGCCGAGGTTGCGCGACCAGATCTCCTCGAGGAAGGAGAGCGAGAAGCCCATCTGGCTGCGCAGCGCCGCCTCCCACAGCAGCACGCCGCCCAGCAGCACGCCGGCGGCCGCGCTCGCCACGTTGTTCTGCAGCCCCGCGAGATAGGCGGTGACGAAGCCCCACACCACCATCTGCAGGATGGGCCAGTACATCAGCTCGATCACGCGCGGCGGCGAACGGCGGTAGAGGGCGAGATGGCGGAAGCACAGGCCCCAGACGCGCTCGGCCGCGGCGAGAAACGGGCTCACGCCACGCCCTCCGCCCGGGTGCCGCGCGCGATGTCGAGGAACACCTGCTCGAGATCCTCGCGCCCGTAGCGCGCGATCAGGCGCGCCGGGCTGCCCTCGTCCACCACCCGCCCCTGCTTGAGCATCAGCACATGCCCGCAGAGGCGCTCCACCTCCGCCATGTTGTGGCTGGCGAGCAGGATGGCGCAGCCCGTCTCC
>JBKBSR010000323.1:0-3586 GCA_046291055.1 Roseococcus sp. | reverse complement strand
CGATGGAGTGTGGACGCTGATGCCCAGGGCCGGGATGCACGAAGCGCTGGGCGCGCCGGCGCTGGCGATGGCGGCCACCTTCCTCGCCTTCGGCGCGGCGGTGCAGGCCGCGGGCGTGGGGATCGGCTGGGCGCTGGCGGCGAGCCTGCTGGTCTATGGCATGCCGGGGCAGATGGTGCTGCTGGCCGCCATCGGCGCGCCCGGCGGCGCGCTGGCGGCGGTGCCGGGCGCCGTGGCGGCCAATGCGCGGTTCGTGCCGATGGCGGTGGCGCTCGCGCCCTGGCTCGGCGCGGGGCCGGGGCGCTGGCTCGCCCTGCCCTTCATCGCGGTCACGCCCTGGGCCATGGCCATGCGCCGCCTGCCCGCCCTGCCCGCGAGCGAGCGGCTGCCCTGGTTCCTCGGCTTCGCGCTGACCTCCTGGTGCGTGGCGGGGCTGTCCACCGCGGGCGGGCATGCGCTGGCGCCACTGCTGCCGCTGTGGGTGCTGGCGGCGCTGCTCTTCGTGAACCCGCTCTATTTCGGGCTGATCATCGCGGCCGAGCTGCGCGCGCCCTTCGTACGCCGGGCAGTGCTGCTGGGGGCGCTGGCCGCGCCGCTCGGGCTGCTGCTGCCGCCGGCCTTCGCGCTGCTGGGCGCGGGGCTGGCGGGCGGGAGCCTGGCCTTCCTGTGGGGGCGCCGTGAGCGGCGATGACCTGGCGCTGGGGCTGCTCGTGCTCGCCTGCGCGGGGATGCGCGGGGCGGGGCTGCTGGTGGCCGGGCGGCTCTCGCCCGATCACCCTTTCGTGCGCTGGGCGGCGAGCGTCTCCCTCGCCACCCTCGCGGCCTTCGTGACGCTGGCCGTGGTGGCGCCGACGGGGGCGCTGGCGCTGATCCCGCTCTCGGGGAGGCTGCTCGGGCTCGGGGCGGCGCTGGCGGTGCTGGCCTGGCGCGGCGGGCTGCTCGCGCCCATGCTGGCGGGGCTCGGGGGGACGCTGCTGGGGTCGGTGCCGGCGTGACAGGTCCGGCCGAATGGCCGGACGTCTCGGATCAGATGTAGTGCTCCTCGAGCGGCGCGAAGCCGTTGAAGCTCTGGCTCGCGTAGGTCGTGACATAGGCGCCGGTGGCCAGCATCTCCACCTTGTCGCCGTCGCGCAGGGCGAGCGGCAGCCGGTAGTGGCTCTTCTCGTAGAGCGTGTCCGTGCTGTCGCAGCTCGGCCCGGCGATGGTGACCGGCCCTTCGGCCGTGCCGTCATGCGGGGTGCGGAAGGCGTACTTGATGGCCTCGCCCTCCGTCTCCGCCAGCCCGCCGAAGCGGCCGATGTCGAGATAGACCCAGCGTACCGGGTCGTCCTCGCCCTTGCGGGAGACGAGCACCACCTCGCTCTGCACCACGCCGGCATCGGCCACCAGGAAGCGGCCGGGCTCGATCACGATCTCGGGCAGGGCGTTGCCGAAATGCTCCGCCATCGCGCCCATGATGGCCGCGCCGAAATCGTCGATGTCGGGCACCTCGGCCTTGTAGCGCACCGGATAGCCGCCGCCGAGGTTCACCATGCGCAGCTTCACCCCCGCCTCGGTGAGGTCGGTGAAGAGCATGGCCACCTTGGCGATCGCCGCCTCATAGGCCGCGGTGCGCGTCTGCTGGCTGCCGACATGGAAGCTGAGGCCGTAGGGCTCGAGCCCGAGCTCGCCCGCGCGGAGCATCAGCGCGCGCGCCATCTCCGCCTCGCAGCCGAACTTGCGGCTGAGCGGCCACTCCGCGCCGTCATTGCCCACCAGGATGCGGCAATAGACGCGCGCGCCGGGCGCGGCGCGGGCCAGCTTCTCGAGCTCCGCCTCGCTGTCGAAGGCGAACATGCGCACGCCCGCCGCATGGGCGGCGGCGATGTCGCGCTCCTTCTTGATGGTGTTGCCGTAGCTGATCGCCTCCGGACGCGCGCCGGCGGCGAGGCACATGCGCACCTCGGGCCAGGAGGCCGCGTCGAAGAAGGAGCCGAGGCCCACCAGACGCTCCAGGATGGGCGCCGCCGGGTTCGCCTTCACCGCGTAGTAGATGCGCGCGAGCGGCATCGCCGCCTGCAGCCGGCGGAAATTCTCCTCCACGCGATCCACGTCCAGCACCAGGCACGGCGTCGCCGGCTGGTTGGCAGCAAGATAGCGAGCGACCTTGGGGGTCATCGCACCATCCTCCACACCGACTGTGGAACCCCCCGACCGGGGCGGCCCCGAAGTTGACGAAACGGTCGAACGAACCAGCGACCAAGAGAAACCGCGCGAGCCCCCGTCGCCGGGGCCCCACGCGGGGTTGCCAGAACGCTTGACGTCGTTGCGTAAACCTTGCGCCGCGGTGGCGAGCCTTCAGGCGGCTCTGCTCCGTGGGCCTGGGGCCAGAGGCACGTGCGTACTGCGTCTTGTGAGGGGGGCCTTACGCCCAACACCCCCCCCATGCAAGCCCTTTGTGCCGCCAGGGGAAAAAACCCGGGCTGCGCGGCGCGCGGGGCTCGCGCTCAGGCGGACTCGTCGGAGACGACCAGCCCGTCCACCAGGTGAATCCGCCGGCTGGCGCGCCGCGCGAGCTCCGCGTCATGGGTGACGACGATCACCGTCCGCCCCTGTCCGCGCGCCAGCCCCTCGAAGATGTCGAACACCGCCGCGGCGTTCTTCGTGTCGAGGTTCCCCGTCGGTTCGTCGGCCAGCAGCAGCAGGGGCGCATTGGCCAGGGCGCGGGCGATGGCGACGCGCTGGCGCATGCCCCCCGAGAGCTGCTCGGGAAGCTTCCCCGCCGCATCGCCGAGGCCGAGGCTCTCGAGCAGCCGCATCGCCTCCGCCTCCGCCGCGGCGCGCGAGAGCCGCCCGAGGCGGCGAATCGGGATCAGCACATTCTCGAGCGCGGTGAACTCCGGCAGCAGGAAGTGGAACTGGAACACGAAGCCGAGGCGCGAGAGCCGCACCGCCGCCAGCTCCGGATCGGAGAGCGTCTCCATCTCGCGCCCCTCCAGCGCGATGCGCCCCTCGCTCGGCCGGTCGAGCAGGCCGAGCAGGTAGAGCAGCGAGGATTTCCCCGACCCCGAGGGCCCGGTGATGGCGATGAACTCGCCCCGCCCGATGGAAAGCGTCACGTCGCGCACCAGCACCACCCCCTCGGGCAGGGTGCGCGTCACATGGCTCGCCTCCAGCAGCGGCGATTCGGGGGGCATGGCCTCGGGCACGGGGGAAGGCTACAGCGGCGCCGACCGCAGGGGAGGGTCCGGATGTCGCCCGAGATCGCCTTCGTCACGGAAATCCGCGCCGAGGTGGCGCCCATCCTCTCGCTGGGCGCGGGCGTGAACGGCGAGCGGCGGATCGTCCCCATCACCGGCGGACGTTGCGCCGGGCCGCGACTCAATGGCGAGGTGCTGCCCGGCGGCGCGGACTTCCAGCACATCCGCCCCGACGGGGTGCTGGAGCTGGAGGCGCGCTACGCGCTGCGGCTCGACGACGGAGCGCTGGTGAATGTGGTGAACCGGGGCCTGCGGAACGACAAGGCAGGGGGAAGGGGGGGGGTGGGGGGGGGGGGGACCGTGCGGCCCGAGAGAACCTCCTTCCTTACCAAAACACAATCTGAAAA
>JBKBSR010000322.1:0-3596 GCA_046291055.1 Roseococcus sp. | reverse complement strand
GCCGCACCGCATGGTCACGCTGCGCGTCTGCGGCGCCGCCCGCACGGTGACGGGCATGTGCCTGTTCCTCGAGACGCCGCGCGGCCGCGTGCTGGTGGATTGCGGCATGTTCCAGGGGCCGAAGACGCTCAAGGCGCTGAACCACGAGCCCTTCCCCTTCGAGCCGCGCTCGCTCTCGGCCGTGCTGCTCACCCACGCGCACATAGACCACAGCGGCCTGCTGCCGCGGCTGACCAAGGCGGGCTACCGCGGCCCCATCCACGCCACCCGCGCCACCGCCGATCTCTGCTCCTGCATGCTGCCCGATGCGGGGCACATCCAGGAGAGCGAGGTGGAGATCCTCAACCGCCGCAACCGCCGCCGCGGCCGGGCGGAGGTGGCGCCCATCTACACCGCCGAGGACGCCGAGCGCTGCCTCGAGCAGTTCCGCCCCCTGGCCTATGGCGAGTGGATCGAGCCGCTGCCCGGGCTTTCGGCGCGCTGGTGGAATGCGGGGCACATGCTGGGCTCGGCCTCCATCGAGATCGCCATCGAGACCGAGGCCGGCCCCATGCGCCTGCTCGTCTCGGGCGACATCGGCCAGCCCGGCGCGAACATGCAGCCCGACCCGGAGGGGCCCTCGGGCGGGCTCGACCATCTGATCCTCGAATCCACCTATGGCGACGAGGAGCGCCCGCGGGCGGACGAGGCCGGCCGGCGGGCGGCACTCGCCGCCCTGCTGCGCGAGGCGGCGCAGGCCGAGGCGGCGCTGCTGATCCCGACCTTCGCGGTGGAGCGCGCGCAGGAGGTGATCCTCGACCTCGTGCGGCTGATGGAGGCGGGAGAGGCGCCGCGCGCGCCCATCCATCTGGACAGCCCGCTCGCCATCCGCGCGAGCCGCGTCTTCGCCCGCCATGCGGCGGCGATGGAGGAAGGAGCGCGGCTGCGCGCCGCCCTGGCCGCGCCTCAGGTGGTGCATGTCACCGACGCCGAGGAGAGCCGGCGCCTGGCGCGCGCGGGGGGGTTCCGCATCATCCTCGCCGGCAGCGGCATGTGCGAGGCGGGGCGCATCCGCCAGCACCTGCTCGCCAATCTCTGGAAGCCCGGGACCATCGTGGCGCTGGTGGGCTACCAGGCCACCGGCACGCTCGGGCGGCTGCTGCAGGAGGGGGCGCGGCGCGTGCGCATCCTGGGCGAGACAGTGAAGGTGGCGGCGCGCATCGCCACCATCGAGGGCTATTCCGCCCATGCCGACGCGGCGGCGCTGACGCGCTGGGCCGCCGCGCGGGGGCCGGTGGCGGGCGGGGTGTTCCTGGTGCACGGGGAGCCGGAGGCGAGCACCGCGCTTGCGGCGCGGCTGGCCGCCGCGGGGGTGGCGCCGGCCGCGCGCATCGCCCGCCCCGTTCTGGACGAGGGCTTCCGCCTCGCCCCCGGCGCGGCGCCCGCACCGGGGCCGCGCCTGCCGCGCGCCCGCCGCCTGCACCCGGAGGAGGTGGGCCTGCCCGACTGGCACAACCAGCGGGCCGCGTTGCTGCTGCGCATCGAGGAGGCGCTCGACACGGCACCCGACGACGAGACGCGCGCGGCGCTGCTCGAGCGGCTGCGCCGCGCGGTGGAGGGGGGCTGAGCCTCAGCGCCGCTGCGGCGGAAGCTCCGAGATGCCGAGCCGCGCGGGAATCCCGCTGCCGCCGCCGAACACGCCCACCCAGATGTCGTACTGGCCCGAGGGCGGGCGCTGCAGCACGATGCCCGGGTTCAGCCCGTCGAAATCGTCGTTGCAGATCCAGGAGCCGTCGGGGAGGTTGACCACCAGCGTCGTGTCCTCGCGCGACTGCGCGAAGAGGTAGAGCGGGAAGCTGCCCGCCGTGTAGTTCAGCCGCACATCGGGCGCGTTGGCGATGCTGCCCGCGCAGTCCCGCCCCAGCCGCTCGGCGGCGATGCTGCCGCCCGCGGTCACGTCGATGAAGCGCGGATCGGGCGTGAAGCCGGCCACCAGCGCGATGGTCCCGAAGGTGGGGTTGAGGTTGAAGTTCTGCGCCGGCACGGGCGCTGCGAGCACGCCGAGGGCCAGCACGGCCCCGGCGGCCAGGGATGCGAGACGCATGCGGCGTTCCTTCCTCTTGTCGTGTCCGCAAAGCGGAGGATAGGGGCCGCCGCCGCGGCCCGGCAAGGGAAAGGGCCATGAAATCGCCGGGACTTCGCATGGATTGCGCGCTGGCGCATGATCCCGCGCATGAGTCTGCTTCTCGCGCTCGACCAGGGCACCACCTCGACGCGCGCCATCGCCTTCGACACGGCGCTCCGCCCGCGCGCGCTGGCGCAGATCCCGCTGCCGCAGCATTTCCCCGCGCCGGGCTGGGTGGAGCACGACGCCGAGCAGATCGCCGCGCACAGCCTCGCCGTGCTGCGCGAGGCCCTGGCCAGGGCCGGTGCGGCGCCGGCCGAGGTGGCGGGCATCGGCATCACCAACCAGCGCGAGACCACCGTGCTGTGGGAGCGCGCGACCGGCCGGCCCATCGCGCCCGCCATCGTCTGGCAGGACCGCCGCACCGCCCCCGCCTGCGAGGCGCTGCGCGCCGCGGGCCATGAGGCGATGGTCGCCACGCGCACGGGGCTGCTGCTCGATCCCTACTTCTCCGCCACCAAGCTCGCCTGGCTGCTCGACCATGTGGCGGGCGCGCGCGCGGCGGCGGAGCGCGGCGCGCTGTGCTTCGGCACCGTCGAGAGCTTCCTGCTCTTCCGCCTCACCGAGGGCCGCGCGCACGCGACCGACGCCACCAACGCCGCGCGCACCCTGCTGTTCGACATCCATCGCGGCGCCTGGGACGAGGATCTGCTCGCGCTGTTCCGCATCCCCCGCGCCCTGCTGCCCGAGGTGCGCGACTGCGCCGCCCCCTTCGGCGAGACGACGCTGCTCGGCGGGCGCATCCCCGTCCTCGGCATGGCGGGAGACCAGCAGGCGGCCACGCTCGGCCAGGCCTGCTTCGCGCCGGGCATGATGAAGGCCACCTACGGCACGGGCTGCTTCGCCCTGCTCGTCACGGGCGAGTCGGCCGTGCTCTCGCGCCACCGGCTGCTCGCCACCATCGCCTGGCAGCTCGGCGGGCGGCGCTGCTACGCGCTCGAGGGGGCGATCTTCAACGCCGGCACCGTGGTGCAGTGGCTGCGCGACCAGCTCGGCATCATCCGGGACGCCGCGGAGTGCGACGCGCTGGCCGCACACGCCAACCCCGCCGAGCGGCTGCATGTCGTGCCCGCCTTCACCGGCCTCGGCGCGCCCTGGTGGGACGCCGCGGCGCGCGGGGCGATCCTCGGCCTGACGCGCGGCACGGGCCGGGCCGAGATCGTGCGCGCCGCGCTGGAGAGCGTGGGGCTGCAGACCGCCGATCTGCTGCAGGCCATGCGCCGCGACTGGCCGGCCATGGGCGAGGCGGTGCTGCGCGTGGACGGGGGCATGAGCCGCAGCGACTGGACCATGCAGTTCCTCGCCGACATCCTCGGCGCGCCGGTGGACAGGCCCGTGGTGCAGGAAACCACGGCGCTGGGCGCGGCCTATCTCGCGGGGCTGCAGGCGGGGCTGCTGCCCCCGCCCGGCGCGGGGGCGGGCTTCTGGGCGC
>JBKBSR010000321.1:0-3600 GCA_046291055.1 Roseococcus sp. | reverse complement strand
GATGCGGCGCTCTTGCGCCTCACCGCCCGCTTCGACGGCTGGACCCCGGCCGATGCGGCGGCGCTGCGCGTCACGCCGCAGGAGGTGAGCGCCGCCTGCGCAGCCATCCCGCCCGATCTGATGGCCGCGCTCGACCTCGCCGCCGCCCGCATCGAGGCCTTCCACCGCGCGCAGATGCCCGCCGACATCGAACTCCCCGGAGCGGAGGGCGTGGCGCTGGGGATGCGCTGGGGCGCGCTGGACGCGGTGGGCCTCTATGTGCCGGGGGGCAAGGCGGCCTACCCCTCCTCGGTGCTGATGAACGCCATCCCCGCGCGCGTGGCGGGGGTGGGGCGCATCGCCATGGCGGTGCCCGCGCCGGGGGGCGCGCTCAACCCGCTGGTTCTCGCCGCGGCCCGCCGCGCGGGTGTCACCGAGATCTGGCGCATCGGGGGCGCGCAGGCGGTGGCCGCCCTCGCCTGGGGCGCCGGCCCGATCGCCCCGGTGGACCGCATCGTGGGCCCGGGCAACGCCTATGTGGCGGAGGCGAAGCGCCAGGTGTTCGGCCGGGTGGGGATCGACTCGATCGCCGGCCCCTCGGAGGTGGTGATCATCGCCGATGCGGCGAACGACCCCGCCCAGCTCGCCATGGACCTGCTCGCCCAGGCCGAGCACGACGAGGCGGCGCAGTCCATCCTGATCACCGACGACGCGGACCTGGCCGACGCCACGGCCCTGGCCGTCGCGCGCGCGCTCGAGACGCTGCCGCGCGCCGCCATCGCGGCCGAGAGCTGGCGCCGGCACGGCGCCGTCATCCTGGTGCGCGACCTGGCGGAGGCCGCGGCGCTGACCGACCGCCTGGCGCCCGAGCACCTGCAGATCATGGTGGCCGACCCGCGCGCCCTGTTCGCGCGCATCCGCCACGCGGGGGCGGCCTTCCTCGGCCGCCACACGCCCGAGGCCATCGGCGACTACGTGGCCGGGCCGAACCATGTGCTGCCCACCGGCCGCACCAGCCGCTTCGCCTCCGGGCTCTCGGTGTTCGACTTCCTCAAGCGCACCACCTGGGTGGAGTGCGACGCGGCGGGGCTGGCCGCCATCGGCCCCGCGGCGGTGCGCCTGGCCGAGGCCGAGGGCCTGGGCGCGCATGCGGCCAGCGTGGCGCTGCGCCTCGGAATCCCTTGACCGGCTTTCGTTCCGGGCGCATCTAACCACCGCCGGCGCCGGGGGGCCGCCCGCGGCGCGATGATCCGCGCCCACCCCGCTGCTGAAGGATTGGAATGTCGAAAGAGGATATGATCGAGTTCAGCGGCCAGGTCGTTGAACTCCTCCCCAACGCCATGTTCCGCGTGAAGCTGGACAATGACCACATGGTGCTCGCCCACACCTCGGGGAAGATGCGCAAGAACCGCATCCGCGTCCTGGCGGGCGACCGGGTGAACGTCGAGATGACGCCCTATGACCTGACCAAGGGGCGGATCACCTTCCGGTTCAAGTAGCGGCGCAAAGGGCGGGGTTGGTCGCCCGCCGCTCAGGCGCCGCGCGGGGCCGGGCGCTCGGAGGCTGGGATGACCCCCTATGTGACCCGTCTTGTGGCCTGTACGAGGGGCGAACTCGCCTGGTGGAGCAGCACGCCGAAGCCCCAACCGAGCTCGCCCGCCGAACAGCAGAAGCTGGCCACGCGAGGGCTCGAAGCCTTCGCTCCCTTCTCACGCCGGATCGCGGAATACTGGTGGGGCGCGCTCTCGGAGCGCCTGGACGGCGAGAACCCGACAGCGTGGTCCGCCGCCTTCGTGAGCTGGTGCATGATCATGGCCGCCGATGGCGGGCGTTTCCCCAAGGCCTCCGGCCACTGGTCCTATCTCCAGCGCGCCGCGCGGCACTTCCCGGACGCCATGCACGAGCCCTTCGTCGCGCTGCCGCCGCTGCATGACGCGCCCCGGCCCGGCGACATCGTCGTGGCCGCCCGCTATCAGGGCGGCAGGCGCTATGTCGAGACCTTCGAGGAGCCGCGCGACGGCGGGGATTTCCCCTCGCATGGAGACATCGTGGTGGCTGTCGCCGATGGCCGGATGGAGGTGATCGGCGGGAACCGCGAAGGCGGGAAAGTCTCGAGCAGCACCCATGTTCTCGACGGGAAGGGCCGCCTCATCCAGCCGAACCTGGCCGGCGTCGAACCGTCCAAGCGCAAAGAGCATCCGTGGATAGCCCTGATCCGTTGCAATCTCTGACCGCTTCCCCTCCCCTCTGGCTCGCCTCCGCCTCGCCCCGCCGGCGCGAACTGCTCGCGCGCATCGGCATCGCGCCCGCACGGATCCTCGAGACCGAGATTGACGAGACGCCCCGCACGGGCGAGCTGCCGCGCCAACTCGCCGCCAGGCTCGCCGAGGCGAAAGCTCGCGCCGCCGCCTCGGCCGAGGCGCTGGTGCTGGCGGCCGATACGGTGGTGGGCCTGGGCCGGCGCATCCTGGGCAAGCCGGCCGATGCCGAGGAGGCGCGGCGCTTCCTCGCCCAGCTCTCCGGCCGGCGGCACCAGGTGCATACGGGGGTGGCGCTCGTGTTGCCCGACGGGGCGATCCGCCGCCGCCTGGTCACGACCACCCTCGCCTTCCAGCGCCTCACCGACCAGCAGATCGCCGCCTACATCGAGACAGGCGAGTGGCGAGGCAAGGCGGGGGGCTACGCCATACAAGGCCGGGCGGAGATGTTCGTGCGCTTCCTCTCGGGCAGCCACTCCAACGTGGTGGGACTGCCGCTGTTCGAGACGGCGCAGCTTCTGCGCGGCTGCGGCTGGCTGCGGCCGTGATCGAGATCCGCCTCGCCCGCAGCCCCGGCGAGCGGCGCGTGGCCCTGCTGAAGGACGGCGCGCTGATCGGCTACCGGCTGGAGCGGCCGGCGCGGCCCGACGGGGTGGGCGACATCCTGCAGGGCCGCATCGCCGCGGTGGCGCCGGCGCTGGCGGGCGCTTTCGTGGCGCTGCCGGGCGGCGAGACGGGCTTCCTCCCCGAAAGCGAGGCGCCCGGAAAGCGCCTGCCCCCCGAGGGCGCCCGGCTGACGCTGCGCGTCATCCGCGCCGCGCAGGGCGGCAAGGGCCCGCGCCTCTCGGCCCGCACGCCGCAGCTTCCGGGCGAGGGGCTGCTCGCCCGCGGCCCCGACCAGGCGCTGCGCTGGGCCGCGCAGCATCCTGCCGCGCGGGTGGTGGTGGACGATGCGGCCGAGCAGGCGCGCCTCGTGGCCGCGCTGGGGCGCGAGCGGGTGGCGCGCGGCGAGGCCTTCGACGAGGCGCTGGAGGCCGAGGCGGCGCAGCTCGAGACCCCCGAGGCCCCGCTGCCCGGCGGCGGGCGGCTCATCGTCTCGCCCCTGCCCGCGCTGACGGCGGTGGACGTGGATTCCGGAGGGGCCGAGCCCATGGCCGCCAACCGCGCCGCCATCCCCGAGTTCGCCCGCCAGCTTCGCCTGCGCGACCTCGCGGGGCCCGTCCTGCTCGACCTCGCGGGGCTGTCGGTGAAGCAGCGCGCCGCGCTGGAGCCGGCGCTGCGCGCCGCGCTGGCCGGGGACGGGCTCGCCCAGCCGCTGGGCTTCGGGCCGCTCGGCCTGTTCGAGCTGCGCCGCGCGCGCATC
>JBKBSR010000320.1:0-3615 GCA_046291055.1 Roseococcus sp. | reverse complement strand
GGAGATGTTCTCCTCGCCGCGCCAGCCGAACACCGCCTGGCGGTCCTGCGCGATGTTCACGCGGAAGCCCGTGCGCTCGATGGCGCTGGCGGCCGTGGCGATGCACTGGTCCTGGTTGCCGGCGTTCGCCTCCCAGCCCGTGGTGACGGTGGCGGCCTGCGCGGCGGAGACGCCCGCCGCGAACAGGGCGAGCACGGCGAGGTTCGGCATGCGCATCGGTCCTTCCTCCTTGGCTGTTTTGCCGGAGCCTACTCCGTCGCGCGGCCCGGGGGCCAGCGCGTCGTGCGGGCAATCCCCAGCAGGCCGACGGCGACCGCCCCGGCGGCAAGCCCCGCGCCGAGCCCGAGGGCCAAGCCGAGGCGCAGCCCGCAGCGCGCCGTGCGCAGCGGCAGACACAGCAGACGCATCGCCACCCTCTCCGTTCTTCCCGTCCGGCCCTCAGCCCTCGCGCGCCGTGGTCACCATCGCGCCGTAGACCAGGTTCTTGAACAGCATCCGCGTGTGCACCCGGTTCGATGGACCCTGAGCCATGAACACGCCCACCAGCCGCTCGGCGCGGTCAATGGTGAAGCTGGTGCCCCAGGCGCCCGCCCACATCGCGTCCCCGGGCGAGCCGGGCGCCACCGCCATGCCATCCGCCAGGCGCACGCCGAAGCCGAGGCCGAAGCCATAGCCCGGCCCCGTGCTGGCCGCGGGCGAGCCGCCCATGCCGAGGATGTGGTTGGAGAGCATGTAGTTGACCACCGGCGCGGAGAGATACCGCCGCCCTTCGAAGACGCCGCCATTGGCGATCATCTGCGCGAAGCGGAAATAGTCCATCGAGGTGCCGATCATCCCCGCGCCGCCCTTGAGGTAGCTGCGCCCCGCCTCGTTCTGCTCGATGCGGTAGGCGCGCCACATCGGCGCGGTCAGCGGGTCGGAGGCGATGCTCTCGGCCAGCCGCGGCCGGCGCGAGGGGTCGAGCCACCACACCGTGTCGCGCATGCCCAAGGGGCCGGTCAGGCGCTCCTCGATCAGGCGATCGAGCCGCTGGCCGGAGACGCGCTCGAGCAGCAGGCCGAGCACGTCGGTGCTGATCGAGTAGAAGAAGGTGGTTCCGGGCTGGAAGGCGAGGGGAATCTGGCCCAGCGCCCGCAGCATCTCCTCGGCGCCCACGGGGCCGTTGCGCGCCTCGATGTCGTGGCGCTCGTAGAGCTCGCGGATGCGCGGGCTGGGCGAGGCGGCGGCATAGACGAAGCCCGATGTGTGCCGCAGCAGATCCTGCACCGTGACGGGGCGGGCCAGCGGCACCTCCTCGACGCGCTCGCCCTGCCGAAGCTCGACCTTCAGCTCGCGCAGCTCGGGCAGCCAGGTGGTGATGGGGTCGGAGAGCTTGAGGCGCCCCTCCTCCATCAGCATCAGCGCAGCGACGCTGGTCAGCGGCTTGGTCATGGAGGCGAGCAGGAACACCGCCTCGGTGTGCATGGGCCGCGTCCGGGCGTTGTCGAGATGCCCGTAGGCCTGGTGATGCACGATGCGCCCGTTGCGCGCGATCAGCGCCACCGCGCCGTTGAAGCTGCCGCGCTCCACCTCGCGCGCCATGGCCGGGCCGAAACGCTCCAGCCGCGCGCGGGAGAAGCCTTCGATGAGGAACTCCGGCCGCTCGATCTCGGCGGCGCGCAGTGCAGCCGGGGCGGGCAGCAGGGCGCCTGCCGCGAGCAGGCCGATGTGGCGGCGTGCGAGCATGCTCATGTCCTCACCAGCGGGCAGCCGCCCTCGGCGACGGGGCGGAATGCCTCCTCCGCCGGCACGGTGGCGCGCAGCTTGTAGAAGTCCCAGGGGCCGCGGCTTTCGGCGGGGGATTTCACCTCGAAGAGATAGGCGGGGTGGATCTTGCGGTTGTCCTCGCGGATGCGGCCCGGGCCGAAGGCGTCGTCGTCGGTGGGCATGCGCTTCATGACGTTGATCACCTCGATGCCCGAGGCCTTGGCGCGCGCCGCGCCGACCTCCGCCACCGCCTTGAGGTAGTGGACGGCGCAGGAATAGGTGCCCGCATGCTCCTGGTTCGGCATGTTCTCGGGCGTGCGGCGCAGGATGCGGCGGGCGAGGCCGCGGGTGCGGTCGTTGAGGTCGTGGTAGAACACCTCGCTCATCACCATGCCCTGGGCGGATTCGAGCCCGATCGAGCGGATGTCCTGCACGAACATGATCATGCCCGCGAGCTGCTGGCCGCGCCGCGTCAGCCCGAACTCGTGCGCCTGCTTCACGCAGTTCTGCATGTCGCCCGCCGCCATGGCGAGGCCCACCACCTTGGCGCGGCTCGCCTGCGCCTGCACGAGGAAGGAGCTGAAATCGGTGGTGCCGGGGAAGGGGTAGCGCGCCGAGCCCAGCACGCGCCCGCCCGCGCGGGTGACGAACTGGCTCGTGTCGCGCTCGAGCTGGTGGCCGAAGGCGTAGTCGGCCGTGATGAAATACCAGGAATCCCCGCCCGAGCGCACCGTCGCCCCGCCCACGACGTTGGCGAACATCCAGGTGTCGTAGGTCCAGTGGATGGTGTGGGTGCTGCACTGCGCGCCCGTCAGCGCGGAGGAGGCGGCGCCGGAGGCGAGCTGCACCTTGTCGCGCTCGCGCACGAGGTTGGCGACGGCCAGCGCGATGGCGCTGTTGTTCACCTCGCAGATCATGTCCACGCCCTGGGTGTCGATCCAGCGGCGGGCCAGGGCAAGGGCCGCGTCGGGGCGGTTCTGGTGGTCGCCCTGCAGCACCTCGACCGCGATGCCGCGCTGCGCCATGCCGAGATCCTCGATGGCCTGCTGCACGGCGGCCACCGAGGTGGGGCCCGAGGTGTCGCGGTAGGGGCCGGAGAAATCGGCCAGCACGCCGATGCGGATGGCGGCGTCGCGCGGCTGGGCGCGGCCGGGCAGGGGCGCGGCGGCGAGCGCGGCGCCGCCCGCGAGCGCGGCGCGGCGGGTGATCTCGGTCATGGTCGGTTCCTTCCCCGTCGGTTTTGCCGGGGATGCTGCGCGCCCTCAGGCCGGGGCGCAAGTGCGTTCGTCGGCCTCGATGCGGCCGTCGCGCAGGCTCACCATGCGGTCGAAACGGTCGAAGATCTTCTCGTCATGGGTGACGACGAGCACGGCCACGCCCTGTTCGCGGGCCACCTGGCGCAGCAGCGCCATCACCACGCGCGCCCGCTCGGAATCCAGCGCGGCGGTGGGTTCGTCCGCCAGGATGATGCCGGGGCGGTTGGCGAGCGCCCGGGCGATGGCCACGCGCTGCGCCTCGCCGCCCGAAAGCTTCGCGGGCATGGCCCGGGCGCGCCGGCCCACCTCGAGGTGATCGAGCAGCGCGCGGGCGCGCCGCCGCGCCTCCGCGAGCGGCATGCCCGCGAGAGTCATGGCCAACGCCACATTGTCCGTGGCGTCCAGGAAGGGCAGCAGATTGTGGAACTGGAAGATGAAGCCGATGCGCGTGCGCCGCAGCGCGCGCAGATCCCTGATGCGCCAGCCGCCCTCCCAGACCGTCTCGCCCGCGAGGCGCATCACGCCGGCGTCGGGCTCCAGGATGCAGGCGATGACGTTGAGCAGGGTGGACTTGCCGCTGCCCGAGGGGCCGCGCAGCCCCACCACCTCGCCG